>NZ_CP123499.1:2700000-3000000 GCF_029873475.1 Arsenophonus sp. aPb | reverse complement strand
TATTTAAATGCTCAGATACAGTCAGGTGCTCAATCAGTGATGATTTTTGATACTTGGGGTGGTGTATTAACTGGACGTGATTATTATCAATTTTCATTACATTACATGCATCAAATTATTGATGCTCTATTGCGAGAACATGAAGGCCGTAAAGTTCCGATAACATTATTTACTAAAGGTGGTGGCCAATGGTTAGAAGCAATGGCTGCGACCGGTTGTGACGCGTTAGGTATCGACTGGATGACAGATATTGAAGAGGCTCGCTCTCGTGTAGGAGATAAGGTGGCTTTACAGGGAAATATGGATCCTTCTATATTGTATGCATCAAAAGAACGTATTGAGCTTGAAGTTAAAACAATTTTAAAGCAATTTGGTCAAGGAAGTGGCCATGTATTTAATTTAGGTCATGGCATTCATCAGGACATTCCACCTGAACATGTTAAAAATTTTATTAATTCAGTACACAAATTATCAGAACAATATCAACAATAAGTAAGGTTTATCCAAAGAAAGAAAATGCTAATAAATAATAATTGTTATATTTTTTTATTGTTTATTAAATCCAAATTGAATATTTACAATTATTTGAATATATTTTTTTATATTTTGTGTTATAAAACAAATAATAAAATATATTTATATAAAATTTTTTTAAGTAAAAATAAATATGATTGATACCAAATTATTACGTCAGGAACAGACCATAAAAGCTAAACAAATTATTCTTACAGATAATTTTGCTATTCCTAATCTTATTGCTGGTGCTGATGTTGGATTTGAAGAAAAAGGTAGTATAACCCGAGCCGCAATGGTTGTTATGCGTTGGCCTTCACTTGCTATTGTTGAATATCATATTGCTCGTATACCGACTGAATTCCCTTATATTCCAGGTTTACTCTCTTTTCGAGAGTATCCTGCACTACTGGCTGTTTGGGAAAAACTGCAATATAAGCCTGATCTTATTATGGTTGATGGACAAGGCATTGCCCATCCTCGTCGTTTTGGTGTTGCTAGTCATTTGGGTCTTTTATTAGATATCCCAACGATTGGTATAGCAAAAAAACGTCTATGTGGTCACCATGAGGCTTTAGATGAAATAGTGGAAAGCTGCCAACCATTGAATGATAATAATGAACAAATTGGTTGGGTATTTCGTAGTAAAAAAAGATGTAAACCACTTTATATCTCACCTGGGCATAAAATCAGTTTAAACGCTTCACTATTATGGGTTAAGCGTTGTATTAAAGGTTATCGTTTACCTGAACCTACTCGTTGGGCTGATGGAATCGCTTCTAATAGAGCGTTTTTTAATCGAATGAAACAGAATTTGGCATAATTAAAGTTAAAATATGTGGAACCTGTTGATTTTCAGGTAAACTTCAGCGTAAAACGTAAGTGAGTAGAAATTGATGCTAAGAAACCCCATTCATTTGAGGTTGGCAAAATTAAATAGTTGGCAGCATATTACTTTCATGGCTTGTTTGTGTGAGCGTATGTATCCTAATTATCAATTATTTTGTAAACAAACGAGCTTTTTAAATCCAATACGTTATCGTATTATTTTAGATTTAATCTGGGAATCGCTGATTATTAAAGATAGTAAAATTGATTTTGATAATCAGTTGGAAAAATTAGAGGAAATTATTCCCGTCGCAAATAATTTTGATATATACGGGGTCCATCCCGCTATTGATGCATGTATCGCTTTAAGTGAAATAATTCATTCTTACTTAAGTGGGGAAACATTAGACGGTGCTATTGAAGTAAGTAAAATTTCGATTCGAACTATCGCAATGTTTGAGATGACTCGGACAGGTAAAGAGATGTCTGATGAAGAACTGAAAGAATTGCTTACCATTGAAGAAGAATGGGATATTCAATGGGAGATTTACCGTTTACTTACCGCTTGTGGAGAGCGGGATGTAGCGCTGATTAAAGGATTAAAATCCGACCTCCGTGAAGTCGGGATCAGCAATATTGGCATTAAGGTTACCTAATTTCCGTTCATAGTGTTTAAAAACGTGATTTGGTACCATAAATGCTGACTTTTAACGCTTCACATTCGCCCATACTATGTTCTACAGTGAAGGCGGAGAGGAGTGCTTTCGGGACGTATATTAAGAATTAATAAGTTCTACATATCCAACGTACTCGATGCTATGCAAATGATAAACACACTGTGTAAGGATAACTTATGAATAAGACTGTAAATGAGACCATGAAAAAGGGTGATGTAGTTCAATATGTCATGCAAAAAGCAAACCTAAATAAGACTCAAGCTAAAAATGCGTTAGAAGCACTCATCGAATGTATTACAGATGCACTGAAAGAAGGTGAGCAAGTTCAATTCGTTGGTTTTGGTACTTTTAGGACTAATCATCGTGCAGCGCGTATTGGTCGTAATCCTAAAACAGGTGCAGAACTCAAAATTGAAGCGGCTAATGTGCCAGTATTTGTTGCTGGAAAATCACTGAAAGAAGCAGTTAAGTAATTCAGTTGCCAAATAAGATATTCAGAGGGGGTATTAAACCCCTTTTATTGATTGGGCGTATTCTCATTTTACTTGGCGCTATTTCACTACTTGGCGCTTGCACCAGTCAATCCAAAATCCCCGAATTTAGCGCTAGTGGATTTATCTCCGACGCCGGCGTTGTTCGGCTATGGCGCTTAAATGATCAAAACAGTAACCCGCAAGTAATCGTTGCTGTATATAGTCCTTACCAAGGAAAAAATACGACCATTACTTTTTTTGAATATCGTCAAGGTAAACTTTGGCAAATTCGACATCAATCTTTTGACTATAAAAATAAAGAACAACAGCAGCTAAGATTTGATCAAAATGACCATGTTATTTTTATGCAGCGCAAAGTAAATGATAACAAAGTTTCTCTAACTGAGGATGATATAGTTCGCTGGCGCTTTGAATCAGACCGTTTAATTGAGCTCAGCACCACGCTTATTGCTGGTAATGTTCATCTCTACCAAGGGTATTGGCGTAAAGGACAAATTATAACTTGTAGCGGTGAAAAACGTGATGTATCGTTTACTGCTCAGGCTGAAAATCGGTTGCTGCAAAGAGCGAAGACGAGTTCAGGTGACTTAGCTATTGCTTGGTTAGAAGCGCCAGAAGGCAACGAGTTATTGCTCGTTGCCAATGAGAATTTCTGTCTGTGGGCACCAACAAAAGACAAACTTTAAAGGTTTTATTTTAAACGAGCCAGTGCACGATAACCGATATCATCCCGATAGAAACAACCCGTCCAAGATATTTTTTCTGCTTGCTGATAAGCAGTTTTTTGTGCATCAAGAATTGTATTGCCAAGTGCGGTAACACAAAGTACACGGCCACCGGCAGTGATAACCTGGTTTTGTTTTAACTCTGTCCCGGCGTGAAAAATTTTGCATGATTCTGATGGTTTATCAGTAATTCCGTGAATAATATCACCTTTCCGATAATTAGCTGGATAACCTTTAGCAGCCATGACAATACCTAAGGCAGGGCGTTCATCCCAAGATGATATTTTACCCGCTAACTCTCCTTTTGCGCCGGCCAGACAAAGTGCTACCAGATCGGATTGTAAACGCATCATAATAGGTTGGGTTTCGGGATCACCAAATCGACAATTAAACTCAATAACTTTCGGGTTTCCCAGTTTATCTATCATTAATCCTGCATATAGAAAACCTTGATATCGCCGCCCTTCAAGCGTCATACCTTGTACTGTAGGATAAATAATTTGATCCATTACACGTTGATGAATAATGTCTGTGACAACTGGAGCAGGAGAATATGCGCCCATGCCACCCGTATTTGGCCCGCTATCATTATTGCCAACACGCTTATGATCTTGACTTGTTGCCATGGGAATGACATTTTCACCATCAACCATTACGATAAAACTAGCTTCTTCGCCGTCAAGAAACTCTTCAATAACAATACGATGACCCGCCTGGCCAAAGGTGTTACCGGCAAGCATGTCTAGAACAGCATTTTTTGCTTCTTCTAAGGTCATAGCAACAACGACGCCTTTACCTGCGGCTAGCCCATCCGCTTTAATAACAATTGGGGTGCCCATTTTGTCTAAGTAGGCGAGAGCGGGTTCAATTTCGGTAAAGTTCTGATAAGTGGCGGTTGGAATATGATGACGAGTAAGAAAATCTTTCGTAAAAGCTTTAGAGCCTTCTAACTGTGCTGCATTTTGACTAGGACCAAAGATCGTTAAACCGGCATCTTGAAAAGCATCAACTACACCGAGGATTAAGGAGATTTCTGGTCCAACGATGGTTAAACCAATATTATTATTTTTGGCAAAATCGACTAATCCTGCAATATCGGTTACTGCAATATTAATATTGGTTAGTTTTTTTTCTAATGCAGTACCGGCATTACCGGGTGCAACATAAACCTTGTCAGCAAGAGGTGATTGTGCTGCTTTCCATGCTAAAGCATGCTCACGACCACCATTGCCAATAATTAAAATATTCATGCTATTACTCTCTAGATTAGTGGCGGAAATGGCGCATATCAGTAAAAATCATCGCCATATCATGTTCATTAGCTGCAGCTATGATTTCATCGTCACGAATTGAACCACCTGGTTGGATAACACAGGTTATGCCAGCTGCTGCGGCAGCATCAATACCATCTCGGAATGGAAAGAAAGCATCAGATGCCATTGCACATCCGACAAGTTCCAAACTTTCATCCTGTGCTTTTAATGCTGCGATTTTTGCTGAATAAACACGGCTCATTTGTCCAGCGCCAATACCGATTGTCATATTATTTTTGGCATAAACAATAGCATTGGATTTTACAAATTTGGCCACTTGCCAACAAAACAGCGCATTTTCTATCTCTTGTTCGCTTGGCTGACGCTTAGAAACAACACGCAAATCAGCTTTGGTAATTAAGCCTAGATCGCGATCTTGCACTAATAAACCGCCATTTACGCGTTTGAAATCTAAACTCGCAACTGCAAAATGCCATTGGCCACATGCCAGAACACGCACATTCGGTTTACTTGCAAGTATTGCTAGGGCATCTTCATTGACAGCGGGGGCAATAATGACTTCAACAAATTGGCGCTCAATAATTGTTTTAGCCGTATTTGCATCTAATTCACGATTAAATGCAATAATACCACCAAATGCTGAGGTTGGATCAGTTTTGAAAGCATGATCATAAGCGGTACAGATATCGTTACTGATTGCAACGCCGCAAGGATTAGCGTGTTTGACAATGACACATGCAGGTTTGGAAAAACTTTTTACGCACTCCAAGGCTGCATCAGTGTCAGCAATATTATTATAAGAAAGCGACTTACCTTGTAGCTGTCTTGCTGTAGAGACAGAGGCTTCGACTCTATTTTCTTCGATATAAAAAGCAGCAGCTTGATGACTATTTTCGCCGTAACGCATATCCTGCTGCTTAATAAAATTCAGGTTTAATGTACGAGGAAATTTACCTGAAGGCTGGTTGAGCTCGCCATAATAAGAAGGCACTAACTTACCAAAATAGTTAGCAATCATTCCATCATAAGCTGCGGTATGTTCAAAAGCTTTAACTGCCAAGTCAAAGCGAAACATGTCAGTTAGCGAATTTTGATGATTATCCATCTCTTCGATGATCTTGGAATAATCCTGACTATTAACCACAATAGCGACATCTTTATGATTTTTGGCGGCCGAACGGATCATGGTTGGCCCACCAATATCAATGTTCTCAATGGCATTTTCCAGCGTACAATCTGGCTTTGCAACCGTTTCAGCAAAAGGGTAAAGATTAACAACAACCATATCAATTGGCGTAATATGATGCTGTTGCATTATTTCATCATCTTGCCCGCGCCGACCGAGAATACCGCCATGTACTTTTGGGTGAAGTGTCTTGACGCGGCCAGCCATCATTTCTGGCCATCCTGTATAATCCGAAACCTCTATAACTGTTAACCCGGCCGCTAGCAATAATTTAGCTGTACCGCCAGTAGAGATAAGTTCAACCTTACGTTCAGATAGAGCTTTGGCAAATTCAACAATACCTTCTTTGTCAGAAACACTCAGTAGAGCACGCTGAATAGGGTGGAGTTGTGGCATGAAATATATCCCTTGGAATAATAAAATGTTTTAACACATTGATTAAATTTTATGGCTATTTGCAATTACAAATCATATTCGAGAATAACGGTTTTTAATTAAATATTTTTTGTCGCAAACGCAATTGTAACGCAAACGTTTGCGTATTTCGCTAAATTTTTTATCATTTTATTTTTGTGGATAACTCTGTTAATAATTCGGTATAATATAACGCTTTGCTGTTTAATTAATCAAATAAACAAAATTATGCAAAATAAACTTGCCAGCCGCATAAAACTCCCTATAATGCGCCCCCACTGAGTCAGTATAGAACCAATCAGTTGAAGTGGATTTTAGCGACGCAGGGTAAAGAAAAGTAGAAATAACTACTTGACTTTACAGGTGAAAAGCGTAATATACGCCACCTCGCGACTCGGGTCGCACGCTCTTTAACAATTAATCAGACAATCTGTGTGGGCACTCGCAAGACATCATCAAAAACTATTTGAAGATTAAGTCTTGAAGAGTGACAAAACAGTTAATTCATATATGAACTAATAAGCAGTAACGTTATTTTGGGCAACGGCGAAGGCAGTAAAATGTCGACAAAGTAGCAAAAAAAAGCGTTACGGCCAGTAAAACATTCTTTGAGCATCAAACTTTTAATTGAAGAGTTTGATCATGGCTCAGATTGAACGCTGGCGGCAGGCCTAACACATGCAAGTCGAGCGGCAGCGGGAGAAAGCTTGCTTTCTTGCCGGCGAGCGGCGGACGGGTGAGTAAGGTATGGGGATCTGGCCGAAGGCGGGGGATAACCACTGGAAACGGTGGCTAATACCGCATAATCTCTAAGGAGCAAAGTGGGGGACCTTCTGGCCTCACACCTTCGGATGAACCCATATGAGATTAGCTAGTAGGTGGGGTAAAGGCTCACCTAGGCGACGATCTCTAGCTGGTCTGAGAGGATGATCAGCCACACTGGGACTGAGACACGGCCCAGACTCCTACGGGAGGCAGCAGTGGGGAATATTGCACAATGGGCGCAAGCCTGATGCAGCCATGCCGCGTGTATGAAGAAGGCCTTCGGGTTGTAAAGTACTTTCAGTCGTGAGGAAGGTGTTAAGGTTAATAGTCTTAGCAATTGACGTTAGCGACAGAAGAAGCACCGGCTAACTCCGTGCCAGCAGCCGCGGTAATACGGAGGGTGCGAGCGTTAATCGGAATTACTGGGCGTAAAGGGCACGCAGGCGGTTAATTAAGTTGGATGTGAAATCCCGGGCTTAACCTGGGAATGGCATTCAAGACTGGTTAGCTAGAGTCTTGTAGAGGGGGGTAGAATTCCATGTGTAGCGGTGAAATGCGTAGAGATGTGGAGGAATACCGGTGGCGAAGGCGGCCCCCTGGACAAAGACTGACGCTCATGTGCGAAAGCGTGGGGAGCAAACAGGATTAGATACCCTGGTAGTCCACGCTGTAAACGATGTCGATTTGGAGGTTGTGGTCATGAACTGTGGCCTCCGGAGCTAACGCGTTAAATCGACCGCCTGGGGAGTACGGCCGCAAGGTTAAAACTCAAATGAATTGACGGGGCCCGCACAAGCGGTGGAGCATGTGGTTTAATTCGATGCAACGCGAAGAACCTTACCTACTCTTGACATCCAGCGAAGCCTTTAGAGATAGAGGCGTGCCTTCGGGAGCGCTGAGACAGGTGCTGCATGGCTGTCGTCAGCTCGTGTTGTGAAATGTTGGGTTAAGTCCCGCAACGAGCGCAACCCTTATCCTTTGTTGCCATCGAGTTATGTCGGGAACTCAAAGGAGACTGCCGGTGATAAACCGGAGGAAGGTGGGGATGACGTCAAGTCATCATGGCCCTTACGAGTAGGGCTACACACGTGCTACAATGGCGTATACAGAGAGAGGCGAGCCTGCGAGGGGAAGCGGAACTCAGAAAGTACGTCGAAGTCCGGATTGGAGTCTGCAACTCGACTCCATGAAGTCGGAATCGCTAGTAATCGCGGATCAGCATGTCGCGGTGAATACGTTCCCGGGCCTTGTACACACCGCCCGTCACACCATGGGAGTGGGTTGCAAAAGAAGTAGGTAGCTTAACCTTCGGGATGGCGCTTACCACTTTGTGATTCATGACTGGGGTGAAGTCGTAACAAGGTAACCGTAGGGGAACCTGCGGTTGGATCACCTCCTTACCGAGATAGATGGAATGTGAGTGTTCACACAGATTGTCTGATGAAATCGAGAGTAAAGCCAATCTAAGATTGACTGAAGACCTTGAAGTCCCCTTCGTCTAGAGGCCTAGGACATCGCTCTTTCACGGCGGTAACAGGGGTTCGAATCCCCTAGGGGACGCCACTTCGGTGATTAGAAAGGCCGCACATCAATATTTTGGTGTGTTGTGAAGCTCATGCTGGCTTGCTATGGACTTTACTCAATAATGATTAAGCCAATTCAACGAGTTGGTTTAACAATTATGCTCTTTAACAATCTGGAACAAGCTGAAAATTGAAACACACATTATTGAGAAAAATAATGTGGAGAACTCTCAAACTCCAACGTGAAGTGTATTCGCTGTCAGGAAGGCAGGCATTATGAGCGAGCAGTCAGGAATTCGAGGCGGCCAGCGCGCAGCAAGCGCAGCGTACAAAAGTACGTGAGCATTGCGAGCACTGCCCAACAAAGAATTGCTGCACGCGCAGCCATAACCTATCAGAATGATAGTGAAATAAAGACATCTTCGGGTTGTGAGGTTAAGCGAACGAAGCGTACACGGTGGATGCCTAGGCAGTCAGAGGCGATGAAGGACGTGCTAATCTGCGAAAAGCGTCGGTAAGCTGATATGAAGCGTAATAGCCGGCGATGTCCGAATGGGGAAACCCAGTGCATTAATGCACTATCGTTTGATGAATTCATAGTCAAACGAGGCGAACCGGGGGAACTGAAACATCTCAGTACCCCGAGGAAAAGAAATCAACCGAGATTCCCCTAGTAGCGGCGAGCGAACGGGAGCAGCCCAGAGTCAGCATCGATATTAGTATCAGGAGAAGGGTCTGGAAAGGCCAGCAATAAAGGGTGATAGCCCGTATCCGAAGATGTTAGTATTGTGAGCTCGAAGAGTAGGGCGGGACACGTGTTATCCTGTCTGAATATGGGGGGACCATCCTCCAAGGCTAAATACTCCTGACTGACCGATAGTGAACCAGTACCGTGAGGGAAAGGCGAAAAGAACCCGGCGAGGGGAGTGAAAAAGAACCTGAAACCGTGTACGTACAAGCAGTGGGAGCCCCACCACCAAAGTATTTCTGCACGCTGTTTGGCGGTTGGCGGAGCGTAGCGACGCCCAACCAATCCAATCAAGCAGTGTAAGTCCCAACGAATCAAGGCGCGTGATTTAGATTGAATCAGGTAAAATCTGATTTAAGACGCATCAGGCCAATTGACTGGGATGGGGTGGGTTGCCGAAGGCAACCGCCGCAAAGTACGGAGTACTTTGGGGTGGGGTGACTGCGTACCTTTTGTATAATGGGTCAGCGACTTATATTCTGTAGCAAGGTTAACCGCATAGGGGAGCCGTAGGGAAACCGAGTCTTAACTGGGCGTTAAGTTGCAGGGTATAGACCCGAAACCCGGTGATCTAGCCATGGGCAGGTTGAAGGTTGGGTAACACTAACTGGAGGACCGAACCGACTAATGTTGAAAAATTAGCGGATGACTTGTGGCTGGGGGTGAAAGGCCAATCAAACCGGGAGATAGCTGGTTCTCCCCGAAAGCTATTTAGGTAGCGCCTCGTGAATTCATCTTCGGGGGTAGAGCACTGTTTCGGCTAGGGGGTCATCCCGACTTACCAACCCGATGCAAACTACGAATACCGAAGAATGTTATCACGGGAGACACACGGCGGGTGCTAACGTCCGTCGTGAAGAGGGAAACAACCCAGACCGCCAGCTAAGGTCCCAAAGTCATGGTTAAGTGGGAAACGAAGTGGGAAGGCTTAGACAGCCAGGATGTTGGCTTAGAAGCAGCCATCATTTAAAGAAAGCGTAATAGCTCACTGGTCGAGTCGGCCTGCGCGGAAGATGTAACGGGGCTAAACCATGCACCGAAGCTGCGGCAGCAACAGCAATGTTGTTGGGTAGGGGAGCGTTCTGTAAGCCGTCGAAGGTGGACTGAGAGGTCTGCTGGAGGTATCAGAAGTGCGAATGCTGACATAAGTAACGATAAAGCGGGTGAAAAACCCGCTCGCCGAAAGACCAAGGGTTCCTGTCCAACGTTAATCGGGGCAGGGTAAGTCGACCCCTAAGGCGAGGCTGAAAAGCGTAGTCGATGGGAAACGGGTTAATATTCCCGTACTAAGGGTTACTGCGAAGGGGGGACGGAGAAGGCTAGGCTATCCGGGCGACGGTTGTCCCGGTTTAAGCGTGTAGGTGGGTCGTGCAGGCAAATCCGCATGGCTATAACACTGAGGCGTGATGACGAGCCACCAAGGTGGTGAAGTAGTTGATGCCAAGCTTCCAGGAAAAGCCTCTAAGCGATAGGTAACCGTTAATCGTACCCCAAACCGACACAGGTGGTTAGGTAGAGAATACTCAGGCGCTTGAGAGAACTCGGGTGAAGGAACTAGGCAAAATGGTGCCGTAACTTCGGGAGAAGGCACGCTGGCGTTAGGTGAAGTGGTTCGCCCATGGAGCTGAAGCCAGTCGCAGATACCAGCTGGCTGCAACTGTTTATTAAAAACACAGCACTGTGCAAACACGAAAGTGGACGTATACGGTGTGACGCCTGCCCGGTGCTGGAAGGTTAATTGATGGGGTAAGCCGTAAGGCGAAGCTCTTGATCGAAGCCCCAGTAAACGGCGGCCGTAACTATAACGGTCCTAAGGTAGCGAAATTCCTTGTCGGGTAAGTTCCGACCTGCACGAATGGCGTAATGATGGCCAGGCTGTCTCCACCCGAGACTCAGTGAAATTGAACTCGCTGTGAAGATGCAGTGTACCCGCGGCAAGACGGAAAGACCCCGTGAACCTTTACTATAGCTTGACACTGAACATTGAGCCTTGATGTGTAGGATAGGTGGGAGGCTTTGAAGTGTGGACGCCAGTTCGCATGGAGCCAACGTTGAAATACCACCCTTTAATGTTTGATGTTCTAACTTAGGCCCGTAATCCGGGCTGAGGACAGTGTCTGGTGGGTAGTTTGACTGGGGCGGTCTCCTCCCAAAGCGTAACGGAGGAGCACGAAGGTTGGCTAATCACGGTCGGACATCGTGAGGTTAGTGCAAAGGCATAAGCCAGCTTGACTGCGAGCGTGACGGCGCGAGCAGGTACGAAAGTAGGTCTTAGTGATCCGGTGGTTCTGAATGGAAGGGCCATCGCTCAACGGATAAAAGGTACTCCGGGGATAACAGGCTGATACCGCCCAAGAGTTCATATCGACGGCGGTGTTTGGCACCTCGATGTCGGCTCATCACATCCTGGGGCTGAAGTAGGTCCCAAGGGTATGGCTGTTCGCCATTTAAAGTGGTACGCGAGCTGGGTTTAGAACGTCGTGAGACAGTTCGGTCCCTATCTGTCGTGGGCGAAGGAAGATTGAGGGGGGCTGCTCCTAGTACGAGAGGACCGGAGTGGACGCACCACTGGTGTACAGGTTGTCATGCCAATGGCATAGCCTGGTAGCTAAGTGCGGAAGAGATAACCGCTGAAAGCATCTAAGCGGGAAACTTGCCTCAAGATGAGTCTTCCCTGACAGCAATGTCCTATAAGGGGTGTTCGAGACGAGGACGTAGATAGGCTGGGTGTGTAAGCGTAGCGATACGTTGAGCTAACCAGTACTAATGACCCGAGAGGCTTAACCTGACAACACCGAAGGTGTTTTGAGAAGAGAGAAGAAAATTTTAGCTTGTTCGGAGATTGACTCCTGTAGGAATTTACGTGAATGGCAGTGAGCTGGCGCTAGGTGCATACTGAGGTATGTGAATGAGGCGAAAGGCTGGCCGAGATAGCAGCGTAATGAAACAGGATAGCGAAAAAAGAATTTGTCTGGCGGCAATAGCGCGGTGGTCCCACCTGACCCCATGCCGAACTCAGAAGTGAAATGCCGTAGCGCCGATGGTAGTGTGGGGTCTCCCCATGTGAGAGTAGGGAGCTGCCAGACTTTAATTATGTTAAAAAAGCCACCTAAGGGTGGCTTTTTGACGTTTTATTGTTTGATTTTATAACTCTTATCTATTGTCTGTATATCTACACTAATAGACTATATAATTAATATATATGAATTGAGTTTTGATATATGCATTCTGATAATCATAATGAATTAAAAAATTATAATACTTTTAGTCTTGATGCCAAGGCGAAAGCAATATACTCAGCTACTTCAGTAGAAGAATTGCTTATGTCATGGAAAAACGCACGATTGAAAGGGTTGCCTGTTTTATTATTGGGCGGTGGAAGTAATGTTCTCTTCATTAGTGACTTTGATGGCCTAGTCATTTTAAATCGAATTACGTCACTGGTGATAACTGAATCATCCCAGGAATGGTTTATTCATGTCGGCGCTGGAAATAATTGGCATCAATTGGTTAAAGAGCTTATAAAAAGTGGCATTTATGGATTGGAAAATATGGCTTTAATACCAGGTTCTGTAGGGGCTGCGCCTATACAAAATATCGGTGCTTATGGCATGGAATTTAAAGATGTATGTCACTATGTCGATGTGGTTAATCTAAATAATGGTAAACAATATCGTTTAGATGCCACTGAATGTCAATTTGGTTACCGAGATAGTATTTTTAAGCATAAATATCGTGAAAATTTTGCTATCGTTTCAGTTGGTTTAAAACTTAATAAACAATGGAAACCAATATTAACATATGCTGGTTTGACTTCTTTAGCCGCACAAACAGTAACAGCGCAAACTATCTTTGATGCGGTGTGTAAAATGCGGCAAAGTAAGTTACCTGATCCACTTTTAGTAGGAAATGCGGGTAGTTTTTTTAAAAATCCCGTTATTTCTAATATGGCTGCAAATCAAATAAAGGCACGTTATCCTCGATGTCCAGAATATCCGCAAACGGATGGTACAGTAAAACTTGCTGCCGGATGGCTAATTGATCAATGTGATCTAAAGGGTTTTCAATGTGGTGGTGCAGCGGTACATAACGATCAGGCATTGGTTTTAATTAATAAAAATAAAGCGACTGGAAAAGATATTGTAGATTTAGCCCGTTATATTCAAAAAAAAGTTATAGAAAAATTTGCTATTACACTAGAACCAGAAGTGCGTTTTATTGGTAAATATGGAGAAGTAAACGCTATGGATGCTATTTCATGAAAGATGCAACGACTCCTTTAAAACTTATCACAATACTTTCTGATGGTAGTATACATTCAGGTGAGCAGTTAGGTGAATTACTTGGCATGACGCGAGCTGGTATTAATAAGCATATTTATACACTTCGTGAATGGGGTATTGAAGTTAATACTATAACTGGTAAGGGCTATCAACTTACTAGAAAAATGGATTTATTAGACTATGAGCGTATCTATGGTTTAGTGAGACGCGGAAATATAATTGTTAAACCGGTGATTAATTCTACTAATCAATATCTACTTGAACGCATTGAGCAATTAAGTTCTGGTGATGCTTGTGTTGCAGAATATCAAACCGCCGGCAGAGGGCGACGTGGTCGCTATTGGGCTTCTCCTTTCGGCTGTAATCTTTATTTATCACTATACTGGCATCTAGACCAAGGGCCGGCCGCCGCCATGGGACTAAGTTTGGTTGCGGGAATTGTAATAGCCGAGACCCTTAATAAATTGAGCGGTAGTAATATAAAAGTTAAATGGCCTAATGATCTTTATCTTAATGAAAAAAAGCTTGCTGGTATCTTAATTGAAATGATAGGTAAAACTGGCGATGCGGCGCATATTGTGATTGGTATAGGGCTTAATATTGCAATGAGTTGCAATTATGAAACAAATATTAATCAAGGATGGATTAATCTTGAGCAGGCTGGTATTCAAATAGAAAGAAATGTGATCGCTGGTCAGATTATTTTGGCATTACGCCATGAATTAGTGCAATTTGAGAAATATGGTCTTGTTCCTTTTATTAAACGTTGGCTGGCGTTGGATAATTTTTTACATAAAAAAGTAAAGTTGCATATAGGTGATCATCTTGAGGTCGGTATCGTGAAAGGAATTAATGAACACGGCGCAATTTTGTTAGAACAAAATGGTGAAATTGTTTCTTATATAGGTGGTGAAATTTCATTACGGCCAGATAATTAGAACAATTGAGTCGAAGTTTTTCATCGACCCAATATTTGAAATTATTTTCTTAATCTAACATTTGTAATGGAATGATTAGAGCCTTTAGTCATGATCAAACTGGCTCTTTCTTTGGTTGGTATTATATTCTCTTCCAAATTTATTTTATTAATTTCTTCCCATATTGTTTTAGCCGTTTTGATCGCCTCTTCTTGCTCTAATTTAGAATAATGGTAAAAATAGGCGTGAGGATCAGAGAAGGCGCCTTGGCAGAATTTCAAAAATCGACTGATATACCATTTTTTTAATAAATTTTCCGGAGCATCAACATAAATGGAAAAATCGACAAAGTCAGATACGAAAACATGATGCGGAGCATGTGGATAATCCATCCCGCTTTGCAAAACGTTTAAACCTTCCAAAATAAGAATGTCTGGCTGTTCAATTACTTGCTTTTTACCAGGAACAATATCGTAAGTAAAATGCGAATATACTGGAGCAGTGACTTGCTTAACCCCTGATTTTATATCAGAAACAAATTTTACTAAACGATGCATATCATAGGATTGCGGAAACCCTTTTTTTTTCATTATCCCACGTTCGTTTAAAATTCGATTGGGGTATAGAAAACCATCTGTTGTAATAAGATCAACTTTGCGATGTTCGGGCCAGCGACTTAATAAAGTTTGTAATAGGCGGGCTGTGGTACTTTTACCAACCGCAACACTACCTGCAATACCGATGACATAAGGTACTTTAGTACCATTAGTACCTAAAAATTGTTCTAAAATGGTTTGCCTACCTAAATTTGAACTGATATAGAAATTAAGCAGTCTTGAAATAGGAAGATAAATTTTATTTACTTCATCCATTGAAATTTCATCATTAATGCCCTTCAGTTCCAGCAGTTCTTTATCCGTTAGTAGCTCTAGTGGAACAGAATCACGTAAAGTTGCCCAATGTTCACGGTCAAATTCTAAATAAGGTGTTATTGAAAAGTTTTGTTGTTGTTTCATAAGTCAACATTTACCTGTGTACAGGTTGTCATAATCATTCATAACCAATAGAAAATAGATTGCATAATAACGATTGAATATCTTTAGGCGTAGAGTTTTTTCTGTTTTTTTGTATCAAATAAATAATTGATCACAATTTATCCGTTTTTTATTTTTAGTAATAAAATAATATTGTATGATTTACGATATGTTTTATTAGTGAGAAAAATTTGATGTCGTTTTTCACTAGAGTATATAGTAAATAAAAAATTTAGTGCTGGTGAGTATTTAAACATTTACTATAGAAAAAAGCAGCAAAAATGGTTAAAGTGAATACTTTATAAGCAAAAAAACAATTTTTTTAATTTTTTTGTTGCAACATGCTCGTTCTCTACCTAGAATGCGCAGCACCTGATGCCGGCATAGCTCAGTTGGTAGAGCAACTGACTTGTAATCAGTAGGTCCCGAGTTCGACTCTTGGTGCCGGCACCATTAAAAATTTGGATATAAGTAAAAGGTGGGATTCCCGAGCGGCCAAAGGGAGCAGACTGTAAATCTGCCGTCACAGACTTCGAAGGTTCGAATCCTTCTCCCACCACCATAAAGTTTCATCTTAAGTGTTCAGCTTAAAATGCTACCTCAATGCAAAATACTTAAGATAAAATTTGCAGCTGATTAAAGTCAGGTAGCCGAGTTCATCGCGGGCATCGTATAATGGCTATTACCTCAGCCTTCCAAGCTGATGATGCGGGTTCGATTCCCGCTGCCCGCTCCAAGATGTGCTGATATAGCTCAGTTGGTAGAGCACACCCTTGGTAAGGGTGAGGTCGGCAGTTCGAATCTGCCTATCAGCACCACTCCTAGAAAGTGTTCTTAATTGTTCCCTGATTTTTTTCCTGCGATAAAACAAGCAACGAATATATAATTTTCACTGCTTGGTTAATGTGGTGTAACCACCGATTCCGTGTCTTAGAGGGACAATCTAATGTCTAAAGAAAAATTTGAACGTAAAAAACCGCACGTTAACGTTGGTACAATCGGCCACGTTGACCATGGTAAAACAACTTTAACCGCTGCAATCACCACCGTATTAGCGAAAAAATATGGTGGAAGTGCGCGTGCATTTGATCAAATTGATAATGCACCAGAAGAAAAAGCGCGCGGGATCACCATTTCTACATCTCACGTAGAATACGATACCCCTAGCCGTCATTATGCCCACGTAGATTGCCCAGGCCACGCAGATTATGTAAAAAACATGATCACTGGTGCAGCACAAATGGACGGCGCAATTTTAGTGGTAGCGGCAACCGATGGTCCAATGCCACAAACTCGTGAGCATATCCTATTAGGTCGCCAAGTAGGTGTTCCTTATATCATCGTTTTCCTGAACAAATGTGATATGGTTGATGATGAAGAGTTGCTGGAATTGGTTGAAATGGAAGTGCGTGAGCTGCTTTCTCAGTATGATTTCCCAGGAGATGACACGCCGGTAATCAGAGGTTCAGCGTTGAAAGCGCTGGAAGGCGTTGCAGAGTGGGAAGAGAAAATTATTGAGTTAGCCGATGCGCTGGATAGCTATATTCCAGAACCAGAGCGTGCGATAGATAAGCCATTCTTGTTGCCAATCGAAGATGTGTTTTCGATCTCAGGTCGTGGAACGGTAGTAACAGGCCGTGTAGAGCGTGGTATTGTTAAAGTTGGTGAAGAAGTCGAAATCGTCGGCATTAAAGAGACGACGAAGACGACGTGTACTGGCGTAGAAATGTTCCGTAAACTGTTAGACGAAGGTCGTGCAGGTGAAAACGTAGGTGTTTTATTACGTGGTACCAAGCGTGAAGATGTCGAACGTGGTCAAGTATTGGCCAAACCAGGCTCAATCAAACCGCATACTCAATTTGAATCAGAAGTTTATATTT
Source organism: Arsenophonus sp. aPb (assembly GCF_029873475.1). Lineage (NCBI taxonomy): Bacteria > Pseudomonadati > Pseudomonadota > Gammaproteobacteria > Enterobacterales > Morganellaceae > Arsenophonus > Arsenophonus sp. aPb. The sequence goes on along the minus strand of NZ_CP123499.1, from coordinate 2,982,739 downwards.
TGAGCAAAGATGAGGGCGGACGCCACACGCCATTCTTTAAGGGGTACCGTCCTCAGTTTTATTTTAGAACGACGGATGTAACGGGCACAATCGAATTGCCAGAAGGCGTAGAGATGGTAATGCCAGGCGATAATATCAACATGAAAGTGACGTTGATAGCGCCAATCGCGATGGATGAAGGGCTGCGTTTTGCGATCCGTGAAGGTGGTCGTACAGTAGGTGCGGGTGTCGTTGCTAAAATTATTGCTTGATTAGATATTAAATTTGAAAAAAGAGGCGAAAGCCTCTTTTTTATGATAGCCATAAAATTATTACCGTTACTCTAATTTTCTGTCTATATAATTCAAACCAACATTGAAATATTGAAATGAAAATTATTATCATTTAATATTGCTGCGAGAATTTAATTTACAGGTATGAAAAATGTACGTCTGTCTATGTAATCGAATTAGTGATAAAACAATAAAAACTTTAGTTCGGGATAATCGCATAACTTCCATTAGTGGATTAAAGAAGTGTGTATCTATTGGTAGCCATTGTGGGAAATGCCTGCCTCAAGCAACCCAGCTAATTAAGAAGGAACAAATAAATTTAACTGCTGTTACTGAAATTGACGCAGTGCAATGAATTAATAGAATAAATTTAAGTGTTATAAAAAACCTATCTAGCTTTACTCAATAAATTACTCGTCATTTTTTCAATAAAAATATTTTTCTATTCTATGCGTCTAACAATTTCTATCTACACTTTAGATACTGGAAGTGGAGGAAAAAAATGAAAGGCGATAAAAAAATGATCACCCATTTAAATAAATTATTGGGTAATGAGCTTGTTGCAATCAATCAATATTTTTTACATGCTCGTATGTTTAAAAATTGGGGTTTATTACGTCTTAATGATATTGAATATGAAGAATCTATTGATGAGATGAAACATGCTGATAAATATATAGAAAGGATCCTCTTTCTTGAAGGGATACCTAATTTGCAGGATTTAGGTAAATTAAATATTGGTGAGAATGTGGAAGAAATGCTTAAATCTGATTTACTGCTTGAACTGGACGGTGCGAAAGATCTGCGTTCAGCAATCACTTATGCAGATTCAGTTGGTGATTATGTTAGTCGTGATTTAATGATTGAAATACTAACCGATGAAGAAAAACATATTGATTGGCTGGAAACGCAATTGGCGTTGATAGCAAGCATAGGCCTAAAAAATTACCTACAATCTCAACTCCGAGAAGAGAAATGATTTAACTGATATTTATTTTTTATTTATTAAGATTTTTATAAATGTTGTTGCATAAGATTTTTATACACAAATTTTATGCAATTTTTTTTATCTACGGCTTGCTCTTATTTTGAAATTACGTATAATGCACGGGCTCTTTAATTTAGGGGCCTAGCCGTAAAAGGCTAGCATGCAGTAAAACTGCATTAAAACAATACCTCCGATTTGGAGGTTATTATGAGAACGATTACACTCCCCCATCAATCGAAATGGGTGCGAGGAGTAATTTTTTACGTTTATAAAATAGTTGGAGCTCTGGTCTCATGCAGAACCAAAGAATCCGTATCCGCCTGAAAGCCTTTGATCATCGTTTAATTGATCAATCAACTGCGGAAATCGTTGAAACTGCTAAGCGCACTGGCGCTCAAGTACGTGGTCCGATCCCGTTACCTACACGTAAAGAACGTTTTACCGTTCTGATTTCGCCGCATGTTAATAAAGATGCACGTGATCAGTACGAAATTCGTACTCATAAGCGTCTGGTTGACATCGTTGAGCCAACTGAGAAAACCGTTGATGCTCTGATGCGTCTGGATCTGGCTGCCGGTGTAGATGTGCAGATCAGCCTGGGTTAATCAGGTCGTTGCGCGATTGAGAGGTTGAAACAATGATTGGTTTAGTCGGGAAGAAAGTAGGAATGACGCGTATCTTCACTGAAGATGGTGTTTCTATTCCTGTAACTGTTATCGAAATTGAAAATAACCGAGTGACTCAGGTTAAGAGCCTGGAAACAGATGGTTATAATGCAATACAGGTTACTACCGGTAGCAAAAAAGCAAACCGTGTAAAAAAACCTGAAGCTGGGCATTTTGCTAAAGCTGGTGTTGAAGCTGGTCGTATCCTACGTGAATTTCGTTTGAGTGAAAATGAAGAATTTACAGTAGGTCAAAGCATTAGTGTTGAAATTTTTGCTGACGTCAAGAAAGTCGACGTTACTGGTACCTCCAAAGGTAAAGGCTTTGCTGGTACGGTTAAACGCTGGAATTTCCGCACTCAGGACGCTACTCATGGTAACTCCTTGTCACACCGTGTTCCGGGTTCTATTGGTCAAAACCAAACTCCGGGTAAGGTATTTAAAGGCAAGAAAATGGCAGGCCAATTGGGTAATGAACGTGTAACTGTTCAAAGTCTGGATGTAGTACGCGTTGACGCTGAGCGTAATCTGCTGTTGGTCAAGGGTGCTGTTCCAGGTGCGACTGGTAGCAACCTGATTGTAAAACCAGCTGTTAAGGCGTAACGTCGAGGAGATAGGAATGGAATTGGTAATGAAAGACGCGCAAAGCGCGCTGACTGTTTCCGAAACTACCTTCGGGCGTGATTTCAATGAAGCGCTTGTGCATCAAGTAGTTGTTGCGTATGCAGCTGGTGCTCGTCAAGGTACTCGTGCTCAGAAAACTCGTGCTGAGGTTTCAGGTTCTGGTAAAAAACCATGGCGTCAGAAAGGCACTGGTCGTGCACGTGCTGGTTCAGTTAAGAGCCCAATTTGGCGCTCTGGTGGTGTCACTTTCGCAGCGAGACCACAGGACCACAGTCAAAAAGTAAATAAAAAAATGTACCGCGGTGCTTTGAAAAGCATCTTGTCTGAATTGATACGTCAAGATCGTCTAATTGTTGTCGAAAAATTTGCTTTGGAAGCGCCAAAAACTAAGCTTCTAGTGCAAAAATTAAAGGAAATGGCTCTGGATGACGTATTGATCGTCACGAATGAGGTTGATGAAAATTTATTTTTAGCAGCCCGCAACTTATACAAAGTTGATGTTCGTGATGCAATAGGTATCGATCCTGTTAGTCTAATTGCCTTCGACAAAGTAGTTATGACTGCTGACGCTGTGAAGCAAATTGAGGAGATGCTAGCATGATCCGTGAAGAACGTCTGCTAAAAGTACTACGTGCACCGCATGTCTCTGAAAAAGCTTCTACAGCGATGGAAAAAAGTAACACCATCGTGCTTAAAGTTGCGAAAGATGCGACTAAAGCAGAGATTAAGGCTGCCGTACAAAAACTGTTCGAAGTTGAAGTCAAAGGTGTAAATACTTTACTGGTTAAAGGCAAAACCAAACGCCACGGTCAGCGAATTGGTCGTCGTAGCGACTGGAAAAAAGCTTACGTCACTCTGAAAGAAGGCCAGAATCTGGACTTCATCGGTGGTGCAGAGTAAGTCGGAGGAGTAAAGAACAATGGCAGTTGTTAAATGTAAACCTACGTCTCCGGGCCGTCGCCACGTAGTTAAAGTGGTTAACCCTGAGCTGCATAAGGGTAAACCTTATGCTCCGTTGCTAGAAAAAAGCAATAAAACCGGTGGACGTAACAATAATGGCCGTATTACTACGCGTCATATTGGTGGTGGTCACAAGCAGCATTATCGTCTGATTGACTTTAAACGTAATAAAGATGGTATTGCTGCTACTGTTGAGCGTCTGGAATATGATCCAAACCGTTCTGCGAATATTGCATTAGTTCTCTATAAAGATGGAGAACGTCGCTATATTCTGGCACCAAAAGGCTTAAAAGCTGGTGACCAAATTCAGTCTGGTGTAGATACAGCAATTAAAGCAGGTAATGCTTTACCTATGCGTAACATTCCTGTCGGTTCAACAGTTCATAATGTTGAGCTTAAACCAGGTAAAGGCGGTCAGTTGGCTCGTTCAGCTGGTGCTTATGTGCAAATCGTTGCACGTGATGGTAGTTATGTAACTATCCGTCTACGTTCTGGCGAAATGCGTAAAGTACTTTCTGATTGCCGTGCAACATTAGGTGAAGTTGGTAATGCGGAGCATATGCTACGTGTTCTGGGTAAAGCTGGTGCTAGCCGCTGGCGTGGAATTCGCCCTACCGTTCGTGGTACAGCGATGAACCCAGTAGACCATCCACATGGTGGTGGTGAAGGTCGTAACTTTGGTAAACACCCTGTAACACCTTGGGGCGTTCAAACCAAAGGTAAGAAGACCCGTAGCAATAAGCGTACTGATAAATATATCGTACGTCACCGTTCTAAAAAATAATTAGAGGATAAACCATGCCACGTTCTCTCAAGAAAGGTCCTTTTATTGACCTGCACTTGCTGAAGAAGGTAGAGAAAGCGGTGGAAAGCGGAGACAAAAAGCCTCTCAAGACTTGGTCCCGTCGTTCAACGATCTTTCCTAACATGATCGGTTTGACCATCGCTGTCCATAATGGTCGTCAGCATGTTCCAGTTTATGTTACCGACGAAATGGTTGGTCATAAATTGGGTGAATTCGCGCCGACCCGTACTTATCGCGGCCATGCGGCCGATAAAAAGGCCAAGAAACGTTAAGGTAGGAGGAAGAGATGGAAACTATCGCTATGCATCGCCACGCTCGTTCTTCTGCTCAGAAGGTTCGTTTAGTGGCTGATCTGATTCGCGGTAAGAAAGTGTCGCAAGCTCTGGAAATTCTGAACTATACCAACAAGAAAGCTGCTGGTTTAGTGAAGAAAGTACTTGAGTCTGCTATCGCTAACGCCGAGCACAACGATGGTGCTGATATTGATGACTTAAAAGTTACGAAAATTTTCGTTAACGAAGGTCCAACTATGAAACGCATCATGCCTCGCGCGAAAGGCCGTGCAGATCGTATTTTGAAGCGCACCAGCCACATTACTGTGGTTGTGTCCGATCGCTGAGACTCTGGAGACTAGCAATGGGTCAGAAAGTACATCCTAATGGTATTCGCCTGGGTATTGTCAAACCTTGGAACTCTACTTGGTATGCGAATACAAAAGAATTCGCTGACAACCTAGACAGCGATTTTAAAGTACGCCAGTATTTGAATAAAGAACTGGCAAAGGCATCTATTTCACGTATCGTTATCGAACGTCCTGCGAAGAGCATCCGTGTAACTATTCACACCGCTCGTCCTGGTATCGTTATCGGTAAAAAAGGTGAAGATGTCGAGAAACTGCGTAAGACAGTAGCAGATATTGCTGGTGTTCCTGCGCAAATCAATATTGCTGAAGTACGTAAGCCTGAACTAGATGCTAAATTAGTGGCTGATAGTATCGCTTCACAGCTGGAACGTCGTGTTATGTTCCGTCGAGCTATGAAACGTGCGGTACAAAATGCTATGCGTCTAGGTGCAAAAGGCATAAAAGTGGAAGTCAGTGGTCGTTTAGGCGGCGCTGAAATTGCACGTACTGAGTGGTATCGTGAAGGCCGTGTGCCGTTGCACACTTTGCGTGCTGATATCGATTATAACACTGCAGAAGCGCACACCACTTATGGTGTACTCGGCGTTAAAGTATGGATCTTCAAAGGTGAGATTCTAGGTGGTATGGCTGCTGTTGAACAGGTAGAGAAACCGACAGTTCAACCTAAAAAGCAGCAGCGTAAAGGCCGCAAGGAGAGTCGCTGATGTTACAACCAAAGCGTACGAAATTCCGTAAAATGCATAAAGGTCGCAATCGCGGTCTGGCTGCGGGTACGGATGTTAGCTTCGGCACTTTCGGTCTGAAGGCAGTAGGTCGTGGACGTCTGACTGCACGTCAGATTGAAGCGGCACGTCGTGCCATGACCCGTGCAGTTAAGCGTCAGGGTAAAATCTGGATCCGTGTGTTCCCAGATAAACCTATTACTGAAAAGCCACTTGAAGTGCGTATGGGTAAAGGTAAAGGTAACGTAGAGTATTGGGTTGCCTTGATCCAACCTGGCAAAGTTCTTTATGAAATGGACGGTGTTCCAGAAGAGCTAGCTCGTGAAGCATTCAAGTTGGCAGCAGCAAAACTGCCTATCAAAACCACCTTTGTAACTAAGACGGTGATGTAATGAAAGCACAAGAGCTGCGCGAAAAAAGCGTTGAAGAGTTGAACACTGAACTGCTTAATCTGCTACGTGAGCAATTTAACTTGAGTATGCAGGCAGCAAGTGGACAGCTGCAACAGTCTCACCTGTTGAAACAAGTACGTCGTGATATTGCACGCGTTAAGACTTTATTGACTGAAAAGGCGGGTGCGTAATGAGCGATAAAATCCGTACTTTGCAAGGTCGTGTAACTAGCGATAAGATGGAGAAATCTATTGTCGTTGCTATTGAGCGTATGGTAAAACATCCTTTATATGGTAAGTTTATCCGTCGTACGACCAAATTGCATGTACATGACGAGAACAATGAATGTGGTATCGGTGATCTAGTGGAAATCCGTGAAACCCGCCCACTGTCCAAAACAAAGTCATGGACACTTGTTCGCGTTGTAGAAAAAGCTGTTCTGTAATAGGATAGCCATTTCATAATAGAATAAGCGGCTCTTAATCAAAGCGGCCGTTTATTTTTTCTGTCCATATTGATGATGTGGTGTTATAATGCTGCGCCCTCATGTATGGGTAATTGTACTGCCTCTTCAATTTATATAAGAAGCGGCTTAGTTGTAGTTGACATTTAGCGGAGCACTAAAATGATCCAAGAACAGACTATGCTGAACGTAGCCGACAACTCCGGCGCACGTCGCGTAATGTGTATCAAGGTTCTAGGTGGCTCGCACCGTCGCTACGCAGATGTAGGTGATATCATCAAAATTACTGTTAAAGAAGCAATTCCACGCGGTAAGGTGAAAAAAGGTGATGTCCTGAAAGCGGTAGTGGTGCGCACCAAGAAGGGTGTTCGTCGCCCTGACGGTTCTGTCATTCGCTTCGATGGCAATGCTTGTGTGTTGTTAAACAATACAAGTGAGCAAGTTATCGGTACGCGTATTTTTGGGCCGGTAACTCGTGAACTTCGTACTGAGAAGTTTATGAAAATTATCTCTCTGGCACCAGAAGTACTCTAAGGAGCGGGCACAATGGCAGCGAAAATCCGTCGTGATGACGAAGTTATCGTGTTAGCTGGCAAAGATAAAGGCAAGCGCGGTAAAGTAAAACAGGTTCTTTCTTCTGGTAAAGTCATTGTTGAAGGGATTAATCTGGTTAAGAAACATCAGAAGCCTGTTCCGGCTCTGAATCAACCAGGTGGCATCGTCGAAAAAGAAGCAGCAATTGATGTTTCTAACGTTGCAATCTTTAATGTGACAACTGGCAAGGCTGACCGAATAGGTTTTAGAATTGAAGACGGCAAAAAAGTGCGTTTCTTCAAATCTAATAGTGAAACTATTAAGTAATTTTTGGAGTATACGATGGCGAAACTGCATGATTACTACAAAGACGAGGTAGTCCAAAAGCTGATGACTCAGTTTGGCTACAATTCTGTCATGCAAGTCCCTCGGGTCGAGAAGATCACCCTGAACATGGGTGTTGGTGAAGCTGTTGCTGATAAAAAGCTGCTTGATAATGCAGCTGCTGATTTAGCGGCAATAACAGGGCAAAAACCATTTATCACCAAAGCGCGCAAATCTGTTGCAGGCTTCAAAATCCGTCAGGGCTATCCAATCGGCTGTAAAGTGACCCTGCGTGGCGAACGTATGTGGGAATTCTTTGAGCGTCTGATTTTTATTGCTGTACCACGTATCCGTGATTTCCGTGGTTTATCCACAAAATCATTTGATGGTCGTGGTAACTACAGCATGGGTGTACGTGAACAAATCATCTTTCCTGAAATCGATTATGATAAAGTGGATCGTGTACGTGGTTTAGATATTACTATCACCACTACTGCGAAATCAGATGATGAAGGTCTTGCACTGTTGATGGCGTTTAACTTTCCGTTCCGTAAGTAAGGCAGGGTATTCATGGCTAAACAATCAATGAAAGCACGTGATGTGAAACGTGCAAAATTAGCTGAAAAATTCTTTGCAAAGCGCACAGAATTGAAAGCTATTATTTCTGATGTGAATACATCTGATGAAGATCGTTGGAATGCTGTTCTGAAGCTGCAAACGCTGCCACGTGATTCCAGCCCTTCTCGTCGACGCAACCGCTGTCGTCAAACTGGGCGTCCGCATGGTTTTCTGCGGAAATTTGGTCTAAGCCGTATTAAAGTCCGTGAATCCGCTATGCGCGGTGAAATTCCGGGCCTTAAAAAGGCTAGCTGGTAATTATCACCAATTGAATCACGGGAGTAAAGACAGATGAGCATGCAAGATCCCATCGCGGATATGCTAACCCGTATCCGTAACGGTCAGGCCGCTAATAAAGCTGCGGTCAACATGCCTTCCGCTAAGCTAAAAGTGGCGATTGCTACAGTGCTTAAGGAAGAAGGTTATATAGAAGATTACAAAATTGAAGGCGACATCAAGCCAACATTGGAAATTACATTGAAATATTTCCAAGGTAAGGCTGTTGTAGAAAGCATTCAGCGTGTAAGCCGCCCAAGTTTGCGCATCTATAAGAAAAAAGATGAGCTACCACAGGTTATGGCTGGTTTAGGCATTGCTATTATTTCTACTTCTAAAGGTGTCATGACTGATCGTGCAGCTCGCCAAGCAGGTTTAGGTGGCGAAATTCTCTGCTACGTAGCTTAATTCGGGAGGAAAGAATGTCTCGTGTGGCAAAAGCACCTGTCGTCATTCCTGCCGGCGTAGAAGTTAAACTTGACGGTCAGGATATAGCGATTAAAGGTAAAAATGGCGAGCTTACTCGTACAATCCATAAAGCTGTTGAAGTCAAACATGCTGATAATCAATTAACGTTTGCACCTCGCGAAGGTTTTGCTGATGCATGGGCACAAGCGGGTACTGCGCGTTCTTTATTGAATGCAATGGTTATTGGTGTTACCGAAGGCTTCACTAAGAAACTTCAGCTGGTTGGTGTCGGTTATCGTGCAGCTATTAAAGGCAATACTGTAAGTTTGTCTTTAGGTTTCTCTCATCCGGTTGAGCATGCGCTGCCAGCAGGTATTACTGCAAAATGTCCTTCACAGACTGAAATTGTGTTGGAAGGTGCAGATAAACAGGCAATTGGCCAAGTTGCAGCAGAATTGCGTGCTTACCGTCGTCCTGAACCTTATAAAGGTAAAGGTGTTCGTTACGCCGATGAAATCGTGCGTACTAAAGAGGCTAAGAAGAAGTAAGGTAACACTATGGATAAGAAAGTAGCTCGTATCCGTCGTGCGACCCGCGCACGCCGCAAACTCCATGAACTGGGTGCAACGCGCTTGGTGGTACACCGTACCCCTCGTCATATTTATGCGCAGGTTATTGCACCAAACGGTTCTGAAACTTTGGTGGTTGCTTCTACTATAGAAAAAACTATCAATGAGCAAGTAAAATACACAGGAAACAAAGAAGCAGCAGCAGTAGTTGGCAAATTAATTGCTGAGCGCGCGCTGGAAAAAGGCATCAAAGAAGTTGCTTTTGACCGCTCTGGTTTCCAATATCATGGTCGAGTCCAGGCACTGGCAGATGCTGCCCGTGAAGCTGGCCTTCAGTTCTAAGGTAGAGGTGTAAGATGGCTCACATCGAAAAACAAGCTGGCGAACTGCAGGAAAAGCTGATCGCGGTAAATCGTGTAGCTAAAACTGTTAAAGGTGGCCGTATTTTTAGTTTTACTGCACTAACTGTAGTTGGTGATGGTAACGGTCGTGTTGGTTTTGGCTATGGTAAGGCACGCGAAGTTCCGGCAGCAATCCAGAAAGCGATGGAAAAAGCCCGTCGCAATATGAAAAACGTCGCTCTCAATAACGGTACTTTGTATCATCCTGTAAAAGGTGCTCACACAGGTTCTCGTGTGTTTATGCAACCTGCTCATGAAGGTACGGGTATTATCGCAGGTGGTGCAATGCGCGCTGTATTGGAAGTTGCCGGTGTTCATAACGTACTGGCTAAAACCTATGGTTCCACGAACCCAATTAATGTTGTTCGTGCAACGCTGGATGCTTTAGACAGTATGAAGTCTCCAGAAATGGTCGCAGCTAAGCGTGGTAAATCCGTCGAAGAAATTCTGGGGTAATGGACCATGGCTAAGACTATTAAAATTACACAAGTTCGCAGTTCTATTGGTCGTTTGCCAAAACATAAGGCAACATTGACCGGTTTAGGTCTGCGTCGTATCGGTCATACTGTAGAACGTGAAGATACACCAGCGATCCGCGGCATGATCAATTTGGTTTCCTACATGGTTAAAGTTGAGGAGTAACAGATGCGCTTAAATACTCTGTCTCCAGCTGAAGGTGCTAAACATGCACCTAAACGCGTAGGTCGCGGTATTGGTTCCGGTTTAGGTAAAACTGGCGGACGTGGTCACAAAGGTCAGAAGTCTCGTTCTGGCGGTGGCGTACGTCGTGGTTTTGAAGGCGGTCAGATGCCTTTGTATCGTCGTTTACCAAAATTTGGTTTTACTTCACGTAAAGCAATGATTACTGCAGAAGTTCGTTTGTCAGACTTTGCTAAAGTTGAAGGCGATGTCATTGATCTAAATACGCTGAAAGCTGCTAATATAGTTGGCATTCAAATAGAATATGCGAAAGTTATTCTTTCTGGTGAAGTTAATCGTCCAGTTACTGTACGTGGTCTTCGTGTAACAAAAGGTGCACGGACTGCAATTGAAGCCGCTGGCGGTAAAATCGAGGAATAAGTTACAGATGGCGAAACAACCAGGTTTAGATTTTCAAAGTGCTAAAGGTGGCATAGGCGAACTTAAACGCAGGCTTTTGTTTGTAATTGGGGCGCTGATTGTTTTCCGTATTGGTTCTTTTATTCCTATTCCTGGTATTGATGCCACTGTGCTTGCCAAATTGCTTGAACAGCAAAGAGGCACCATCATTGAAATGTTTAATATGTTTTCTGGTGGTGCGCTTAGTCGTGCTTCTATCTTTGCGTTGGGAATTATGCCGTATATTTCGGCATCAATTATTGTCCAATTACTGACAGTAGTTAATCCACGGTTAGCAGAGATTAAGAAGGAAGGGGAAGCCGGTCGTCGTAAAATTAGTCAATATACGCGTTATGGTACTTTGGTATTAGCGATATTCCAATCTATTGGTATTGCGACAGGTTTACCCAATATGGCCGGAATGCAGGGGCTAGTAATCAATCCTGGATTTCCGTTTTATTTCACGGCTGTTGTTAGTTTAGTGACAGGAACAATGTTTTTGATGTGGCTAGGCGAGCAAATTACTGAAAGGGGTATTGGAAACGGTATCTCTATCATTATCTTTGCAGGTATCGTTGCGGGGCTCCCGCCGGCTATCGGCCATACCATTGAACAAGCTCGGCAAGGCGATTTGCACTTCCTCCTGTTGTTGTTGATTGCAGTTTTAGTATTTGCTGTGACTTATTTTGTTGTTTTTATGGAGCGTGGCCAGCGTCGTATAGTGGTGAACTACGCAAAACGTCAACAAGGTCGTCGCATTTATGCTGCACAAAGCACACATTTACCATTAAAAGTAAATATGGCAGGTGTTATTCCTGCAATTTTTGCTTCCAGTATTATACTGTTCCCAGGTACAATAGCTTCCTGGTTTGGTGATGGAACAGGTTGGGGTTGGCTGACAGCTATTTCAATGTATTTGCAGCCAGGACAACCGCTTTATGTGTTACTTTATGCATCTGCAATCATCTTCTTCTGTTTCTTTTATACGGCATTAGTTTTTAATCCGAGAGAAACAGCAGATAACCTGAAGAAGTCCGGTGCATTTGTACCAGGAATTCGTCCGGGAGAGCAAACGGCCAAGTATATTGACAAAGTAATGACGCGCCTAACATTAGTAGGTGCATTGTACATTACTTTTATTTGCTTAATCCCGGAGTTCATGCGTGACGCAATGAAAGTTCCATTCTATTTTGGTGGTACTTCACTTCTAATTGTCGTCGTCGTTATTATGGACTTTATGGCTCAAGTGCAAACTCTTATGATGTCTAGTCAATATGAGTCTGCATTGAAAAAAGCAAATCTTAAAGGTAAATAATTGCTTTTAAATTAATTTGCTTTAGAAGTTACGGAGAGTAAAAATGAAAGTTCGTGCTTCAGTCAAGAAATTATGCCGTAACTGTAAAATCATTAAACGTAATGGTAGTGTTCGTGTGATTTGCAGCGTTGAACCAAGACATAAACAGCGTCAAGGTTAAGAAAAAGCATTTTTTTCTTGCAAAGTTGAGTTGAGCTGGCTAAATTAGCCAGCCAAACTTTTTATCTAAAAAATGTATAACTGTTTGAGTATCCTGAAAGCGGGCTTTTCAGCACAGTTATGCAGTATTTAACTTTAGGAGTGCATAGTGGCCCGTATAGCAGGCATTAACATTCCTGATCATAAACATACCGTAATCGCATTAACATCGATTTACGGCATTGGCAAAACTCGCTCGCAGTCAATCTGCGCAGCAAGTGGTATTGCTGAGCATGTTAAGATCAGTGAGCTGTCTGAAGAGCAAATCGACAAGTTACGTGACGAAGTTGCTAAATACATTGTTGAAGGTGATTTGCGTCGTGAAGTTACCCTAAGCATCAAGCGCCTAATGGATCTTGGTTGCTATCGTGGTTTACGTCACCGCCGTGGTCTTCCTGTGCGTGGTCAGCGTACTAAGACTAATGCGCGTACCCGCAAGGGCCCACGTAAGCCGATCAAGAAATAAGTCGGGGTATTAAATAATGGCAAAAGCACCTATTCGTGCACGTAAGCGTGTAAGAAAACAAGTTTCAGACGGTGTGGCTCATATCCATGCTTCTTTTAACAACACAATTGTTACTATTACTGATCGTCAAGGTAATGCATTGGGTTGGGCAACCGCAGGTGGTTCTGGTTTTCGTGGTTCTCGTAAGTCTACTCCGTTTGCCGCTCAAGTTGCAGCAGAACGCTGTGCTGAAGCAGTGAAAGAGTACGGAATCAAAAACTTAGAAGTTATGGTTAAAGGACCTGGTCCTGGCCGTGAGTCAACTATCCGTGCGTTAAATGCGGCTGGTTTCCGCATTACTAACATTACTGATGTGACTCCGATCCCTCATAACGGTTGTCGTCCACCGAAGAAACGTCGTGTTTAATTACGTTACGTTTTTAGGATTGTTGGAGAAAGAAAATGGCTAGATATTTGGGTCCTAAGCTCAAGCTGAGCCGTCGCGAGGGTACAGATCTTTTTCTTAAGTCTGGCGTTCGCGCGATTGACACCAAGTGTAAATTAGAACAGGCACCTGGACAGCATGGCGCACGTAAACCGCGTCTATCTGATTATGGTGTTCAGTTACGTGAGAAACAAAAAGTTCGTCGTATTTACGGTGTTCTAGAACGTCAATTCCGTAACTATTATAAAGAAGCAACGCGATTGAAAGGCAATACGGGCGAAAATCTGTTGAATTTGCTTGAAGGTCGTTTAGATAATACTGTTTATCGTATGGGCTTTGGCGCAACACGCGCGGAAGCACGTCAGATGGTCAGCCATAAAGCTATCATGGTAAATGGTCAAGTTGTTAATATTGCTTCTTATCAGGTTTCCCCGAATGACGTTATCAGCGTTCGTGAAAAAGCAAAAAAACAGTCTCGTATTAAGGCTGCTTTAGAGCTTGCTGAACAGCGTGAGAAGCCAAGTTGGCTGGAAGTTGATGCTGCTAAGATGGAAGGTGTGTTCAAACGTATTCCTGAACGTGCTGATCTGTCTGCTGACATTAACGAACACCTGATCGTCGAGCTTTACTCTAAGTAAAGCTTAGTACCAAAGAGAGGACACAATGCAGGGTTCTGTGACAGAGTTTCTTAAACCGCGCCTGGTTGATATCGAGCAAATTAGTTCGACTCACGCCAAGGTAACCCTTGAACCGTTAGAACGTGGCTTTGGCCATACTCTTGGTAACGCACTACGCCGTATTTTGCTTTCGTCTATGCCGGGTTGTGCTGTGACCGAGGTTGAAATTGATGGTGTACTGCATGAGTACAGCACTAAAGAAGGTGTGCAAGAAGATATCCTAGAGATTCTCCTTAACCTGAAAGGGCTGGCGGTAAAAGTTCACGGTAAAGATGAAGTTATTCTGACCTTGAATAAATCTGGAATTGGCCCTGTGACTGCCGCCGATATCACCCCTAATGATGATATCGAAATCGTCAAGCCGCAACATGTTATCTGCCATCTAACTGATGAAAGCGCTGCTATTAATATGCGTATTAAAGTACAGCGTGGTCGTGGGTATGTACCGGCTTCTGCCCGTATTCATTCGGAAGAAGATGAGCGCCCAATCGGTCGTTTATTAGTTGACGCATGCTATAGCCCTGTAGAGCGTATTGCCTACAATGTTGAAGCGACGCGTGTAGAACAACGCACTGATTTGGATAAACTGGTTATCGAGATGGAGACTAACGGCACAATCGATCCAGAAGAGGCGATTCGTCGAGCAGCAACTATCTTGGCTGAACAACTCGAAGCTTTCGTTGATTTGCGCGATGTTGCTAAGGTTGAAGTCAAAGATGAGAAGCCAGAGTTCGATCCGATTCTGCTGCGTGCAGTTGACGATCTGGAATTGACTGTCCGCTCTGCTAACTGTTTAAAAGCAGAAGCTATCCACTACATCGGTGATTTGGTTCAGCGCACTGAAGTTGAGTTGCTTAAAACGCCTAATCTTGGTAAAAAATCACTTACTGAAATTAAGGATGTTTTGGCATCAAGAGGTTTATCGCTAGGCATGCGTCTAGAAAATTGGCCTCCAGCAAGTATTGCTGATGAATGAGATCACAGGTTAAGGTTTTACTGAGAAGGATAAGGTCATGCGCCATCGTAAGAGTGGTCGTCAATTGAACCGCAATAGTAGCCACCGCCAAGCTATGTTTCGTAATATGGCTGGCTCTTTAGTTCGTCATGAGATTATCAAGACAACTTTACCAAAGGCGAAAGAGTTGCGCCGTGTCGTTGAGCCACTGATTACTCTTGCCAAGACCGACAGCGTAGCTAATCGTCGTCTGGCATTTGCCCGTACTCGTGATAATGAGATCGTGGCAAAATTATTTAATGAACTTGGACCGCGTTTCGCGAGCCGTGCAGGTGGTTATACTCGTATTATGAAGTGTGGCTTCCGTGCCGGTGACAATGCGCCGATGGCTTACATCGAGCTTGTTGATCGTACTGTTGAGTCTCAAGCAGAAGTAACTGCAGAGTAAATTTGCAATTACATAAAAAACCGGGATTAATCCCGGTTTTTTATTATCTAAAATTAACTTTTTGTCGTTTCATAGTTTGCTATCATAGTGAATGATATTTATAAATATATAAGAGGTATTTATGTATCAGATAGGTAAATTAGCTAAGTTAGCAGATGTTACTACAGACACAATTCGTTTCTATGAAAAACAAGGGTTAATGGAACGCCCTAATCGTACAGAAAGCGGCTATCGTCTTTATAGCAAAAAAGATTTACAACGTTTACGTTTTATTCGTTATGCTAAGCAGTTAGGATTTACTTTGGAATCAATCTCAGAATTATTGTCTATTCGCATTGATCCCTCTCATCATACGTGCCAGGAATCGAAAAATATTGTAGATGCTCGCTTGCGGGAAATCGAAATTAAAATTATAGAGATGGAGAGAATGAAGGATTCATTAAAAATGCTTAGTGCCGCTTGTTGTGGTAGTAAACATGTTAGTACTGGATGTTCAATTTTAGAGATCCTAGAACAAGGCGCCAATAAACATTAAATGGCATATCAGTTTTAGATAAAATCAAATTTTATAGGTAATCTATTAATAGAAGTAATTGATATTGGAGCATTTGCTATGGCAAATTATCAGCATAAACGAGGCATCATAAAGAAGAGTGCAGTAGAAGCTATACTGCATGATCCTTTATATAGGCAAAGGATTGAAAAAAATAAAAAAGGAAAAGGGAGTTATCAGCGAAAAATCAAACATAATAAAGTGCTAACTAGTGAGTTAGTGATGATTAATTAAAAAATTTATTATCACTAACTCACTCGTTTTATTATTTTTGTTTTTTTAATAAATCACGTATTTCAGTTAATAGTGTGACTTCTTTAGTTGGTGCTGCTGCAGGTGCTTCTTCTTTTTCCCGACGCAATTTATTTATAAGTTTTATCGCAACAAAAATTGCTATAGCGACGATAAGAAAATCAAAAACATTTTGAATAAAGACACCATAATTCATAATAACAGCGGGTATGTTATCGTGGGCTTCTCTTAAGACAAAATGAAATTGCTTAAAATCAATACCTCCGATAAGTAATCCGAGCGGCGGCATAATAATATCTGCAACAAGTGAAGAAACAATTTTGCCAAATGCTGCACCAATAATAACACCTACAGCTAGATCAATAACGTTGCCTTTCATTGCAAATTCACGGAACTCTTTTAAAAAGCTCATAGTCTCCTCACCATTAATCAAAATAGAACGTAAAATTTATAAGAATGTTTAAATTATAATATCTATTAATATATTTCTATCAAAATTTTTACAAAAAGAATGGGCTAGGTTGGAAGATCTTTTCTACTTCAGGAACATGCTTTTTATCAGTAATGAACATAATGATGTGATCATCTTGTTCAATAATATGATAACTATTAGCAATGATGACTTCATCATCACGAACAATAGCACCAATAATTGTACCAGGAGGAAGTTTTATTTCTGAAATTTTTCTACCGACAACTTTGGATGTGTTCTCATCACCGTGAGCAATGGCTTCGATCGCTTCAGCAACACCTTTACGCAGGGATGAAACATTAATTATATCCGCTTTACGAACATGTCCTAGTAAAGCTGAAATTGTTGCTTGTTGAGGTGATATAGCGATATCAATGACTCCTCCTTGTACAAGATCAACATAAGCAGAACGTTGAATAAGAACCATCACTTTCTTAGCGCCCATTTTTTTAGCTAACATAGCTGACATAATATTGGCTTCATCATCATTAGTCAGTGCTATAAAAACATCTGTTTGCTCGATATGTTCTTCCGCTAGTAGCTCTTGATCTGAAGCATCACCATAAAACACGATTGTATCATGTAATAGTTCGGCTAATTCAGTTGCTCTTTCTTGATCACGTTCGATTAATTTAACACTGTAATCTTTTTCTAGCTGTTTTGCTAAACCTGCACCAACATTACCACCACCCACTATCATAATTCGCTTATAGGGTTTTTCTAGACGTTGTAGTTCACTCATGACAGCACGAATATGCTCAGTAGCTACAACAAAGAAGATTTCATCACCTGCTTCAATTATTGTGGATCCCTGTGGTCGAATAGGTCTATCTTGACGAAATATAGCAGCAATTCGGGTATCAATATGGGGTAAGTGCTCACGTAAATTTGAAAGGGAATTACCTACTAATGAACCTCCATAGTAGGCTTTTGCTGCAACAATACTTACTTTGCCACTTGCAAAGTTAACAACCTGAAGTGCACCAGGGTATTGGATTAATTTATAAATATAATCAATAACAAGCTGCTCAGGTGAAATAAGGTAATCAATCGGTATGTGATCAGGGGTAAAAAGTTTTTCAGTTTCTTTGATATATTCAGATGCGCGTATTCTAGCAACTTTATTTGGCGTGTTAAAAAGAGAATAAGCGATTTGGCATGCAATCATATTAGTTTCATCTGAATTTGTTACAGCGACAAGCATATCAGCATCTTCAGCTCCGGCTTCCCTTAGGATCCTAGGGTATGAGCCATGCCCACTGACAACTCTTAGATCAAATTTATCCTGTAACTGGCGTAAACGTTCAGTATTAGTATCTACGATAGTAATATCGTTATTTTCATCAACTAAATTTTCTGCAAGAGTTCCACCAACTTGTCCTGCACCTAATATGATAATTTTCATTATATTTTTATCTCACTGCCAGATTGAGTATGTATTCAAAATAGTAGTGTTAATTTTTTATTAGAGAAGCATAAAAGAAACCATCTCCTCCCCGTTGAGTGGGTAATATTTGTTGGCCTAGTTCCATATTGTTATTTAAAGATGCTTCTGGATGATGAGAAAGAAATTTCTTTATTTGTTCTTTGTTTTCATCCGGTAAAATAGAGCAAGTAGCATAAACTAGTGTGCCATTGGTTTTTAAGTAAGGCCAGATAGCCTCAAGAATTTCATATTGTAATTTGACCAATTGCGGGATATCTGTCGGTTTTCTAAGCCATTTTATATCTGGATGCCTACGAATGACACCTGTCGCAGAGCAAGGTGCATCTAGCAATATACGATCAAATTTCGCACCTGATATCCATTCGAGTGGTTTACGCCCATCACCAACAATAACTCTTGCATGTAATTTTAGTCGATTAAGATTTTCTTGGATACGTTTTATTCGTAGTTCATCAATATCAACCGCTAAAACGTCAGCTTTTGGCGCAAGTTCGAGTATATAAGTTGTCTTACCACCTGGAGCTGCACAAAGATCAAGAATATATTCACCATTTTTAGGCGCTAATAATTCAACGCATCGTTGAGCAGATAGATCTTGAATTGTTACCCAACCTTGGTCAAATCCTGGTAATTTGTTAATCGCGCATGGTTTTTGTAATTTGATAGCAAATTTACTGTCATTACTTAAACTGGCCTCTATACCCGCTTGTTGTAATAGCATTAGATAATCATGAGTAGAATGATATAATTGATTTACTCTTAACCACATAGGTGGTTTTTGGTTATTGGCTTCAAGAATCTCTTTCCATTGAGCAGGATAAACTTGCTGAATTTTTTCTAAAAGCCATTTGGGATGTAAATAATTGTTTGCATTATTATTGACTTTTTCATTTAATATTTGTTCTTGCCGTTGAAATTGTCTTAATACACCATTAATTAAGCCTTTTAATTGAGGGAGTTTCAGGGTGATAGCTCCATCAACAGTTTCTGCTAGTGCGGCATGGGGGGGAATGCGAGTAAAACGAAGTTGGTAAATTCCTACCATAATAAGATAATGAATAATTCGTTGTTTACCTTTTAATGGCTTAGTTATTAATTGTTGAATAAACCATTCCAATAAAGGTAACACTCTAAGTACACCAAAACTGAGTTCTTGTAAAAGTGATTTATCTTTATCTGATATATTTTTTTGCCATTCGGGAAGTACAGTGCTTAATGATTGTTTTTGATCAATAACCTGGGCAATGACTTGGGCACAAATGCTTCTAAGGTTATATTTTTTATTCATGTTAAATATAATTACCTACTAATTATAAATGCAAGCAAGAAATTTATTTTTTAATTTTGTTGCAATGGTGAATTTATTATTCTGCCAGGAATAAACAATCCGTGACGAGAGTTTAGAAAATCACAAACTAACATTATTTTTTTACCGGCCGGTTGTATTTTTAAAATGTTTAAAATACCTTTCCCGGTTGCCACTTTAATTCCTGTTTTATCGGCACTTAAAATTGTTCCAGGGGATGAGTCAATCTCATGATAAATGACTTCGGCATACCATACTTTAATGAGTTGATCTGCAAAAATAAAATAACTTACTGGCCAAGGATTAAATGCCCGGATACATCGTTCAATTTGTTCAGCCGAAAGTGTCCAATCAATTAATGCTTCATCTTTACTCAGTTTTTCAGCATAGGTAGCAAATATATTATTTTGCTTTTCTGGTTTTGCTTGATCTGATGCTACTAAACTAAGAGTATGTAAGAGTGCAGTAGGGCCAATTTTTGCAAGTTTTTGATACAATGTTGCGCTGGTATCTTTTAGTTCAATGGGGCAACTTACTTTATAGAGCATATCCCCGGTATCTAGACCACTATCCATTTGCATAATTGTAATACCTGTTTCTTTATCACCAGCCCAAATTGAGCGTTGAATTGGCGCTGCACCTCTCCAGCGAGGTAGTAGTGATCCATGAACATTTAAACAACCGATTGGTAGCATATTTAATACAACTTCAGGTAAAATTAGGCCATATGCGACAACTACCATCACATCAGCATGTTTATTTTCAATCCAGCGCTGACTTTCTGCTGTTTTTAGTGTTGTTGGCTGGAAGACAGCAATATTCGCTTTTTCGGCTAGCATTTTTACTGGGCTTGATGCGAGTTTTCGCCCTCTTCCAGCTGGTTTATCTGGTTGTGTCAAAACGCCAACTATTTGGTACTTATCCTTGAAACTGAGTAATGCAGCTAAATGTTGTGCTGCAAAATCAGGGGTGCCGGCAAAAATGATTCGTAGACAGTCTGACACGTAAAGATCCCTATATTAAAATATGAAAAATATCAATTCTTTGTTTTAGCTTTTAGACGTTCAAGCTTTTCAATTTTTTGCCTAATGCGTTGGCGTTTTAACGCAGAAAGATAGTCAATAAATAATTTGCCATTAAGATGGTCTATTTCATGTTGAATACAGATAGCAAGTAGATCATCTGTTTCTAATTCGAACTCTTTACCATTGACATCTAAGGCTTTAATTTTGACCCATTTAGCACGAGGTACGAATGCACGTTGTTCCGGTACAGAAAGACAACCTTCTTCTATTCCCGTTTCACCAGATGTTTCTAAGATAACGGGATTTATAAGTACCAATCTTTCATTACGAGATTCTGAAACATCAATAACAATAATTCTTTGATGAATATTAACCTGTGTTGCGGCTAAACCAATACCTTCTTCTTCATACATCGTTTCAAACATATCATTCACGATACGTTGTATTTCTGCATCAACTTTTTTTACCGGTTCTGCAATTTTGCGAAGACGTTCATCTGGGTAATGTAATATATTTAATACTGACATAAATGTTTAAAGCTATATCCAAAAAGTGAAAGTTATTTAATACCTATTCTAGACATTTCTCGTTATGATTGACAGTATTGGTTATAAATGAAACACACTAATTGCCAATGAAGTCTGGAAAGTATATGGATCCAATGGAAATATGGCTACGTATGAGGATGGTTTCTCATCTTTCAACTGTTAAGGTTGCTACAATTGTAGAGAAACTCATTGAATTAAATAATGTTAAAGTCGCTTCTCTTCGAGCATGTGGGTTATCACCCCATCAGTGTGTACAATTTACTCATGCAAATTCAAAAGCCATTTATGCCGCAATGAAATGGCTAGATGTAAGCGAGCATAAACTCATTACGTTATCAGATCCCAATTATCCATATTTATTAAAACAGATATATTCGCCACCAATTATACTCTTCGTCGCTGGTAAAGAGAAAGCGCTTTCTTCCACTCAAATTGCGATGGTAGGCAGTCGTTATAATGATTTCTATGGTGAAAAATGGGCACAAATATTTAGTCAGGAACTGGTGATGCATAAATTTACAATTACCAGTGGCTTAGCAATAGGTATTGATGGGATTAGCCATAAAACCACATTAAAGAATAATGGTATAACAGTTGCTGTATTAGGTAGTGGTTTAAATAAATTATACCCAACTCAACATACTGGTTTAGCGAATAAAATCAAGGAACAAGGGGCGTTAGTATCAGAATTTCTACCAGATACTCCTCCGTTAGCCAAGAATTTTCCTCGTCGGAATCGTATAATTAGCGGCTTAAGTAAAGCAGTAATTGTGATTGCGGCTGGATTAAAAAGTGGTTCATTAATAACAGCTAAGTGTGCATTAGAGCAAGGTAAAGATATTTTTGCTTTACCTGGTGCGTTAGGTAATAGCTTATATGCAGGTAATCACTGGTTAATACAACAGGGGGCTTATTTAGCCTCTTCGCCCCAAGATGTTATTGAATATTTAAACAGTGGACTACAATGGTTACCAGAAAATAAAGTCCAATCTGATAATCTACAGCTCGATAATTCTATGAATAACATATTGCGTTATATTAATTATGAACCAACGCCTATAGATTTAATTGCTGAAAGAAGTGGCTTATCGGTTATTGAGGTATCTGCTCAATTATTGGAATTTGAATTAATGGGTAAAGTTATCTTTGTGTCTGGTGGATATATTAGCGTCGAGTAATTAAAGTGAGATGAGAATGCAAAAGCCAATCCTTATTAGAAAAATGGCAAATGAAGATAAGGAGTATTGTCCTAAATGTCATAGTGAACTTATTATTCGAAATGGGGGATATGGGCCTTTTGTTGCTTGCTCTAACTATCCTAAATGTGATTATGTTCGGCCATTAAAACAAGCAGCAGACAGCCAAATAATTAAAGAATTATTGGATTATATTTGTCCCAAATGTGGGCATAATTTGGTGTTGAAGCAAGGGCGTTTCGGTATGTTTGTTGGTTGCAGTCATTATCCTCAATGTGAACATACAGAGTTAATTAATAAACCTGATGAAACGTTAATTGGATGTCCACAGTGTCAAGGTGGTGAATTACTGCAAAGAACGTCACGTTTTGGCAAAGTATTTTATGGTTGTAATTGTTATCCTAAGTGTCAATTTGTGGTTAATGCTAAACCAATTTCTGGTAAATGTTCTTTCTGTCAGTATCCATTATTAATAGAAAAAAAGGTTTCACAAGATATGAAAATATTTTGTGCAAATAAATTATGTAATAGACAGCAGTAATAAAAATTTATGGAATAATTGGCATGTTTGATGAAATACCTTCTTCGTTTCGGAATATTATTGCGGCGTTAAATGAAGGCAAAATTATAGCATATCCGACAGAAGCTGTTTTTGGCCTCGGATGTGATCCTGATAATGAGAAAACAGTTCGACAGTTATTATTATTAAAACAGCGTTCATGGAAAAAAGGATTAATTTTAATAGCTGGAGACTATGAACAATTAACACCTTATATCGATGATAATAAATTAACTAATTTACAAAAAGAAATGATGCTTTCAACAGGGTCTAAATCTATCACCTGGGTAGTACCCGCTAGAAAAGACACACCAAAATGGTTAACAGGAAAATTTGATTCAATTGCGGTGCGTATTACAAATTTTGAGTTAATTAAAAAGCTTTGTTTTTTATATGGCAAACCCTTGATTTCTACTAGTGCTAATTTAAATGGATTATCACCATGCAGAACAAAAGAAGAAGTTGTTGCCCAGTTTAATGGCCAAGTATCCGTTTTAGACGGTTCTGTTGGGGGACGTAAAAATCCCTCTGAAATTCGAGATATAATAACAGGTCATTTGTATCGAAAAGGTTAATGTGAATGGAAGAATTTGCGGTATTTGGAAATCCAGTGGTACATAGTAAATCACCACTTATTCATAAATTATTCGCTGAGCAAACAGGTATTAAATATGATTATGGAAAAGTGTTAGTTCCTTTAAATAAATTTGAAGAAAAATTAGATGATTTTTTTTGTCGAGGAGGAAAGGGAGCAAATATTACGTTACCTTTTAAGGAGTTAGCTTACCATAAAGTTGATGAATTAACTGAACAAGCTCAAATATGTGGTTCAGTTAATACTATCAAGAGGTTAGATGATCAAAGATTACTTGGTGATAATACCGATGGAATAGGCTTAATTTTAGATCTTGAGCGTTTGAGCTTTATTGAAAAGGGAAGACATATATTATTAATTGGTGCTGGTGGTGCAGCACGTGGTGTTATAGCGCCTATTTTAAATTATGGTTGTCGAATAACGATTACGAATCGAACATTTAGTAAAGCTGATAAACTGGCAAAACAATTTTCTGCTATAGGACATATCAATTCATTGATGTTGGAGTCTATTGATTCCGCTGAGTATGATTTAGTTATCAACGCGACATCTTCTGGGGTTGTAGGTGAAGTTCCTACTATTTCACCAACTATATTCAAGCAAAATGTTTTTTGTTATGACATGTTCTATCGATTAAACGAAACACCATTTTTAACATTAGCAAAAAACTATGGAGTATTAAAATATGCTGATGGTATTGGTATGTTAGTTGGTCAGGCCGCTTTTGCTTTTAAATTATGGCATGGTAAATTACCTGATATTTCATCTGTATTACAGCGATTAAAAGAAAATACTGATATAAAGTAATTGGTCTATTTTTACGGAAAAATGATAAAGATATCAGGCAAAATTTGTGGATAGTATTTTTTATAATAAACTTATAAGTAATTATTTTTCCAATTATTATAATTTGCTGCGGACAGGACTAAGCCTTTTAACTCTTCAGATGATAATTTTCTAATCTGTTTTGCAGGGCTGCCAATATATAAATAACCACTTTCTAATTTTTTACCTTGTGTGACTAAACTACCTGCACCGATAACGACATCATCCTCAATCTTTGCGCCATCTAAAATAATTGAACCCATACCAACCAAAATTCGGTTACCAATAGTACATCCGTGCAACATAACTTTATGCCCTATGGTAACGTCTTCTCCAATAATGAGAGGATATCCCTGGGGGTTAAGTTTATTTTTATGTGTAACATGAAGTACTGAACTATCTTGAATATTAGTTCTTGCCCCAATAGAAATGTAATTGACATCACCGCGTATAACAGTTAGTGGCCAAACACTTACATCGTCAGAAATGCGTACATCACCAATTATCACCGCAGTTGGATCGATAAATACATTATTACCAATAATGGGTTTTAGGTGCAAATAAGGTCTTATATTAGAAATCATTGCTATGTTTATCCTAATTAAACTATTTGAATTGGTTATCAAAGAGTGAATAGATAAATTTGTATTTTATATTATTAAATATTCTTTTAATCAAATATCATATAAGCTCATCTTTGTATTTTTTTAAATCAAAAAGTTGCATAGATACTATAAAAGCGAGCTAAATTTGTAGAATTTTAATTCATTGTGACGAAAATATATTCACATAAATAAAAAAACACAAAAAATAGTTGAGTAAATTTTTAGGCGCTCTATAATGCGCCCCCACTGAGTCAGTATAGAACCAATCAGTTGAAGTGGATTTTAGCGACGCAGGGTAAAGAAAAGTAGAAATAACTACTTGACTTTACAGGTGAAAAGCGTAATATACGCCACCTCGCGACTCCGGTCGCACGCTCTTTAACAATTAATCAGACAATCTGTGTGGGCACTCGCAAGACATCATCAAAAACTATTTGAAGATTAAGTCTTGAAGAGTGACAAAACAGTTAATTCATATATGAACTAATAAGCAGTAACGTTATTTTGGGCAACGGTGAAGGCAGTAAAATGTCGACAAAGTAGCAAAAAAGCGTTACGGCCAGTAAAACATTCTTTGAGCATCAAACTTTTAATTGAAGAGTTTGATCATGGCTCAGATTGAACGCTGGCGGCAGGCCTAACACATGCAAGTCGAGCGGCAGCGGGAGAAAGCTTGCTTTCTTGCCGGCGAGCGGCGGACGGGTGAGTAAGGTATGGGGATCTGGCCGAAGGCGGGGGATAACCACTGGAAACGGTGGCTAATACCGCATAATCTCTAAGGAGCAAAGTGGGGGACCTTCTGGCCTCACACCTTCGGATGAACCCATATGAGATTAGCTAGTAGGTGGGGTAAAGGCTCACCTAGGCGACGATCTCTAGCTGGTCTGAGAGGATGATCAGCCACACTGGGACTGAGACACGGCCCAGACTCCTACGGGAGGCAGCAGTGGGGAATATTGCACAATGGGCGCAAGCCTGATGCAGCCATGCCGCGTGTATGAAGAAGGCCTTTGGGTTGTAAAGTACTTTCAGTCGTGAGGAAGGTGTTAAGGTTAATAGTCTTAGCAATTGACGTTAGCGACAGAAGAAGCACCGGCTAACTCCGTGCCAGCAGCCGCGGTAATACGGAGGGTGCGAGCGTTAATCGGAATTACTGGGCGTAAAGGGCACGCAGGCGGTTAATTAAGTTGGATGTGAAATCCCCGGGCTTAACCTGGGAATGGCATTCAAGACTGGTTAGCTAGAGTCTTGTAGAGGGGGGTAGAATTCCATGTGTAGCGGTGAAATGCGTAGAGATGTGGAGGAATACCGGTGGCGAAGGCGGCCCCCTGGACAAAGACTGACGCTCATGTGCGAAAGCGTGGGGAGCAAACAGGATTAGATACCCTGGTAGTCCACGCTGTAAACGATGTCGATTTGGAGGTTGTGGTCATGAACTGTGGCCTCCGGAGCTAACGCGTTAAATCGACCGCCTGGGGAGTACGGCCGCAAGGTTAAAACTCAAATGAATTGACGGGGGCCCGCACAAGCGGTGGAGCATGTGGTTTAATTCGATGCAACGCGAAGAACCTTACCTACTCTTGACATCCAGCGAAGCCTTTAGAGATAGAGGCGTGCCTTCGGGAGCGCTGAGACAGGTGCTGCATGGCTGTCGTCAGCTCGTGTTGTGAAATGTTGGGTTAAGTCCCGCAACGAGCGCAACCCTTATCCTTTGTTGCCATCGAGTTATGTCGGGAACTCAAAGGAGACTGCCGGTGATAAACCGGAGGAAGGTGGGGATGACGTCAAGTCATCATGGCCCTTACGAGTAGGGCTACACACGTGCTACAATGGCGTATACAGAGAGAGGCGAGCCTGCGAGGGGAAGCGGAACTCAGAAAGTACGTCGAAGTCCGGATTGGAGTCTGCAACTCGACTCCATGAAGTCGGAATCGCTAGTAATCGCGGATCAGCATGTCGCGGTGAATACGTTCCCGGGCCTTGTACACACCGCCCGTCACACCATGGGAGTGGGTTGCAAAAGAAGTAGGTAGCTTAACCTTCGGGATGGCGCTTACCACTTTGTGATTCATGACTGGGGTGAAGTCGTAACAAGGTAACCGTAGGGGAACCTGCGGTTGGATCACCTCCTTACCGAGATAGATGGAATGTGAGTGTTCACACAGATTGTCTGATGAAATCGAGAGTAAAGCCAATCTAAGATTGACTGAAGACCTTGAAGTCCCCTTCGTCTAGAGGCCTAGGACATCGCCCTTTCACGGCGGTAACAGGGGTTCGAATCCCCTAGGGGACGCCACTTCGGTGATTAGAAAGGCCGCACATCAATATTTTGGTGTGTTGTGAAGCTCATGCTGGCTTGCTATGGACTTTACTCAATAATGATTAAGCCAATTCAACGAGTTGGTTTAACAATTATGCTCTTTAACAATCTGGAACAAGCTGAAAATTGAAACACACATTATTGAGAAAAATAATGTGGAGAACTCTCAAACTCCAACGTGAAGTGTATTCGCTGTCAGGAAGGCAGGCATTATGAGCGAGCAGTCAGGAATTCGAGGCGGCCAGCGCGCAGCAAGCGCAGCGTACAAAGTACGTGAGCATTGCGAGCACTGCCCAACAAAGAATTGCTGCACGCGCAGCCATAACCTATCAGAATGATAGTGAAATAAAGACATCTTCGGGTTGTGAGGTTAAGCGAACGAAGCGTACACGGTGGATGCCTAGGCAGTCAGAGGCGATGAAGGACGTGCTAATCTGCGAAAAGCGTCGGTAAGCTGATATGAAGCGTAATAGCCGGCGATGTCCGAATGGGGAAACCCAGTGCATTAATGCACTATCGTTTGATGAATTCATAGTCAAACGAGGCGAACCGGGGAACTGAAACATCTCAGTACCCCGAGGAAAAGAAATCAACCGAGATTCCCCTAGTAGCGGCGAGCGAACGGGGAGCAGCCCAGAGTCAGCATCGATATTAGTATCAGGAGAAGGGTCTGGAAAGGCCAGCAATAAAGGGTGATAGCCCCGTATCCGAAGATGTTAGTATTGTGAGCTCGAAGAGTAGGGCGGGACACGTGTTATCCTGTCTGAATATGGGGGACCATCCTCCAAGGCTAAATACTCCTGACTGACCGATAGTGAACCAGTACCGTGAGGGAAAGGCGAAAAGAACCCCGGCGAGGGGAGTGAAAAAGAACCTGAAACCGTGTACGTACAAGCAGTGGGAGCCCCACCACCAAAGTATTTCTGCACGCTGTTTGGCGGTTGGCGGAGCGTAGCGACGCCCAACCAATCAATCAAGCAGTGTAAGTCCCAACGAATCAAGGCGCGTGATTTAGATTGAATCAGGTAAAATCTGATTTAAGACGCATCAGGCCAATTGACTGGGATGGGGTGGGTTGCCGAAGGCAACCGCCGCAAAGTACGGAGTACTTTGGGGTGGGGTGACTGCGTACCTTTTGTATAATGGGTCAGCGACTTATATTCTGTAGCAAGGTTAACCGCATAGGGGAGCCGTAGGGAAACCGAGTCTTAACTGGGCGTTAAGTTGCAGGGTATAGACCCGAAACCCGGTGATCTAGCCATGGGCAGGTTGAAGGTTGGGTAACACTAACTGGAGGACCGAACCGACTAATGTTGAAAAATTAGCGGATGACTTGTGGCTGGGGGTGAAAGGCCAATCAAACCGGGAGATAGATGCTGGTTCTCCCCGAAAGCTATTTAGGTAGCGCCTCGTGAATTCATCTTCGGGGGTAGAGCACTGTTTCGGCTAGGGGGTCATCCCGACTTACCAACCCGATGCAAACTACGAATACCGAAGAATGTTATCACGGGAGACACACGGCGGGTGCTAACGTCCGTCGTGAAGAGGGAAACAACCCAGACCGCCAGCTAAGGTCCCAAAGTCATGGTTAAGTGGGAAACGAAGTGGGAAGGCTTAGACAGCCAGGATGTTGGCTTAGAAGCAGCCATCATTTAAAGAAAGCGTAATAGCTCACTGGTCGAGTCGGCCTGCGCGGAAGATGTAACGGGGCTAAACCATGCACCGAAGCTGCGGCAGCAACAGCAATGTTGTTGGGTAGGGGAGCGTTCTGTAAGCCGTCGAAGGTGGACTGAGAGGTCTGCTGGAGGTATCAGAAGTGCGAATGCTGACATAAGTAACGATAAAGCGGGTGAAAAACCCGCTCGCCGAAAGACCAAGGGTTCCTGTCCAACGTTAATCGGGGCAGGGTAAGTCGACCCCTAAGGCGAGGCTGAAAAGCGTAGTCGATGGGAAACGGGTTAATATTCCCGTACTAAGGGTTACTGCGAAGGGGGGACGGAGAAGGCTAGGCTATCCGGGCGACGGTTGTCCCGGTTTAAGCGTGTAGGTGGGTCGTGCAGGCAAATCCGCATGGCTATAACACTGAGGCGTGATGACGAGCCACCAAGGTGGTGAAGTAGTTGATGCCAAGCTTCCAGGAAAAGCCTCTAAGCGATAGGTAACCGTTAATCGTACCCCAAACCGACACAGGTGGTTAGGTAGAGAATACTCAGGCGCTTGAGAGAACTCGGGTGAAGGAACTAGGCAAAATGGTGCCGTAACTTCGGGAGAAGGCACGCTGGCGTTAGGTGAAGTGGTTCGCCCATGGAGCTGAAGCCAGTCGCAGATACCAGCTGGCTGCAACTGTTTATTAAAAACACAGCACTGTGCAAACACGAAAGTGGACGTATACGGTGTGACGCCTGCCCGGTGCTGGAAGGTTAATTGATGGGGTAAGCCGTAAGGCGAAGCTCTTGATCGAAGCCCCAGTAAACGGCGGCCGTAACTATAACGGTCCTAAGGTAGCGAAATTCCTTGTCGGGTAAGTTCCGACCTGCACGAATGGCGTAATGATGGCCAGGCTGTCTCCACCCGAGACTCAGTGAAATTGAACTCGCTGTGAAGATGCAGTGTACCCGCGGCAAGACGGAAAGACCCCGTGAACCTTTACTATAGCTTGACACTGAACATTGAGCCTTGATGTGTAGGATAGGTGGGAGGCTTTGAAGTGTGGACGCCAGTTCGCATGGAGCCAACGTTGAAATACCACCCTTTAATGTTTGATGTTCTAACTTAGGCCCGTAATCCGGGCTGAGGACAGTGTCTGGTGGGTAGTTTGACTGGGGCGGTCTCCTCCCAAAGCGTAACGGAGGAGCACGAAGGTTGGCTAATCACGGTCGGACATCGTGAGGTTAGTGCAAAGGCATAAGCCAGCTTGACTGCGAGCGTGACGGCGCGAGCAGGTACGAAAGTAGGTCTTAGTGATCCGGTGGTTCTGAATGGAAGGGCCATCGCTCAACGGATAAAAGGTACTCCGGGGATAACAGGCTGATACCGCCCAAGAGTTCATATCGACGGCGGTGTTTGGCACCTCGATGTCGGCTCATCACATCCTGGGGCTGAAGTAGGTCCCAAGGGTATGGCTGTTCGCCATTTAAAGTGGTACGCGAGCTGGGTTTAGAACGTCGTGAGACAGTTCGGTCCCTATCTGTCGTGGGCGAAGGAAGATTGAGGGGGGCTGCTCCTAGTACGAGAGGACCGGAGTGGACGCACCACTGGTGTACAGGTTGTCATGCCAATGGCATAGCCTGGTAGCTAAGTGCGGAAGAGATAACCGCTGAAAGCATCTAAGCGGGAAACTTGCCTCAAGATGAGTCTTCCCTGACAGCAATGTCCTATAAGGGGTGTTCGAGACGAGGACGTAGATAGGCTGGGTGTGTAAGCGTAGCGATACGTTGAGCTAACCAGTACTAATGACCCGAGAGGCTTAACCTGACAACACCGAAGGTGTTTTGAGAAGAGAGAAGAAATTTTAGCTTGTTCGGAGATTGACTCCTGTAGGAATTTACGTGAATGGCAGTGAGCTGGCGCTAGGTGCATACTGAGGTATGTGAGTGAGGCGAAAGGCTGGCTGAGATAGCAGCGTAATGAAACAGGATAGCGAAAAAAGAATTTGTCTGGCGGCAATAGCGCGGTGGTCCCACCTGACCCCATGCCGAACTCAGAAGTGAAATGCCGTAGCGCCGATGGTAGTGTGGGGTCTCCCCATGTGAGAGTAGGGAGCTGCCAGACTTTAATTATGTTAAAAAAGCCACCTAAGGGTGGCTTTTTGACGTTTGGCTAGTTATATCGTAAAACGGTTTAGTTTGTTTTTATTATAAAATTTTATTTGTAAATTTTTTTGATTTGCTAGGAATCGAGAAAAAACTAAAAAAAACTAGGCTAAACTGTTTTTCCACTTATTTCTGCTTGTAATATTACATTTAATCCATCAAATGCACATTTATATAATAAATATGCAACATTTTCATTGCCTTAACTTGAGTTAATTATCGTTATCTTATTTGAAATAAATCCTTTATTTTCAATTAAATAGATTTTTTTTGAAAATGGAAAGGGTTTTTGATTTTTACTGATTTTGAGATAGTCTTTAGCAAGTGTACCTTATATTAAAGGAGATACTCCTATGGATCAGCAGGCAGCGATCAATGAATTAACTTTTTTGCAACCATTTGGCGCACCAGAAAAGCAACTTTTGACACCAGCCGCAGTAGATTTTTTAACAGCGTTAGTTGAGCAGTTTGCTGAATATTGTGATTTTTTACTCAATGCTAGAGTTGAGCGACAGTTGCAGATCGATCAAGGTATTTTACCTAATTTTATGACAGAAACTATTTCAATCAGGAAGGATGATTGGAAAATACAAGGTATTCCTACGGATTTACTTGATCGCCGAGTCGAAATAACCGGTCCGGTAGAACGTAAAATGATTATTAATGCTTTGAATGCTAATGTAAAAGTCTTTATGGCTGACTTTGAAGACTCGCTTTCACCTACTTGGGAAAAATTAATTGAAGGACAAATTAATTTACGTGATGCGGTTAATGGCTCTATTTCATTTATTAATGAACAAGGCAAAGTTTATCAACTAAAGTCTGATCCGGCCGTTTTGATGGCTCGTGTACGCGGCTTACATTTACCTGAAAAACATATTTTATATCGGGAAAAAGCAATTCCTGGGGCATTATTAGATTTTGCGCTTTATTTCTTTCATAACTATAAAAAGTTATTGGAAAAAGGGAGCGGCCCTTATTTTTATATCCCCAAACTAGAATCTTATAAAGAAGCTCAATGGTGGAGTAAAGTATTTAGTTATACCGAAGAACGGTACGGATTACCACTGGGTACAATTAAAGCGACTGTACTTATTGAGACACTCCCAGCCGTCTTTCAAATGGACGAAATTCTTTATCATATGCGTCATCACATTGTTGGACTTAACTGTGGTCGTTGGGATTATATTTTTAGTTATATCAAAACGCTAAAAGAATACAGTGATCGTGTGCTACCGGATCGGCAGGTAGTAACAATGACACAACCTTTTTTAAATGCTTATTCTCGTTTGTTGATTAGGACTTGTCATCGTCGTGGTGCCTTTGCTATGGGAGGAATGTCGGCTTTTATTCCATCTAAAGATCTAAAACAGAATGACGCAGTTTGGGCGAAGGTTAAAGAAGATAAGGAATTAGAGGCTAAAAATGGTCATGATGGAACTTGGATTGCTCACCCTGCTTTAGCGGATATTGCAATCTCTGTTTTTAATGCGCAATTAGCGGGAAGGAAAAATCAACTAGATGTCATGCGTGAGAATGATGAATCTATTACAGCTGAACAATTATTACAGCCATGCCGTGGTGAGCGCACTGAAGAGGGGATGAGAGCAAATATTCGTATTGCTGTTCAATATATTGAAGCTTGGATTTCCGGTAATGGCTGCGTGCCGATCTATGGATTAATGGAAGATGCTGCAACGGCAGAAATTTCGCGTATTTCTATTTGGCAATGGATCCGTCATGAAAAACAATTATCTAATGGACAAAAAGTAACAAAAGAATTGTTTTTAGAAATGCTGGATGAAGAGTTACAGACTATTCAGCAAGAACTCGGTGATGTCCGTTTTCAACATGGCCGTTTTCGGGAAGCAGTGGAATTGATGAT
Source organism: Arsenophonus sp. aPb (assembly GCF_029873475.1). NCBI lineage: Bacteria > Pseudomonadati > Pseudomonadota > Gammaproteobacteria > Enterobacterales > Morganellaceae > Arsenophonus > Arsenophonus sp. aPb. Next base: position 2,950,095 of record NZ_CP123499.1, on the reverse strand, counting down.
CTATATTACCACTCAGGATGAGTTGATCGAATTTTTGACCTTGGCGGGTTACCAACAACTTGACTGAAAGAAAAATATTTTAGCTATTTAATATCTAATTAACTCGTGTGAGGGGAGATAAAAATGGTAACGACCAGATCTCAACAGATTGCTCAACTGGAGGAAGAATGGCGCTCTTCTCCGCGTTGGAGAGGAATTATTCGCACTTATAGTGCAGAAGATGTTGTCAAATTACGTGGTTCAATAAATCCCGATTATTTATTCGCGCGCAATGGTGCTGATAAGTTTTGGCAACTAATTAATGGTAAATCAAAAAAAGATTATGTTAATGCGCTAGGTGCATTAACAGGTGGTCAGGCGTTGCAGCAAGCCAAGGCTGGTATAGAGGCAGTTTACTTATCAGGTTGGCAAGTCGCAGCCGATGCCAATACTGCTGCGAATATGTATCCAGATCAATCACTTTATCCTGTTGATTCAGTTCCTGAAGTTGTCAAGCGGATTAATAATAGCTTTCGTCGAGCCGATCAAATTCAATGGGCAAATAATATAAATCCAGGTGATGCTAAATATATTGATTTTTTTCTACCAATTATTGCTGATGCGGAGGCGGGTTTTGGTGGCATATTGAATGCTTTTGAACTTATGAAAGCATTAATTGAGGCAGGCGCTGCGGCTGTGCATTTTGAAGATCAGCTCGCTGCTGCCAAAAAATGCGGCCATATGGGTGGCAAGGTATTGGTGCCGACACAAGAAGCTATTCAAAAGTTAATTGCAGCACGTTTGGCGGCTGATGTTTGTGGCATTCCAACCGTTTTGATTGCTCGTACCGATGCTGAAGCGGCAGATTTACTGACCTCAAATAGCGATCCCTATGATGAAAAATTCATCATTAATGAGCAGCGGACACAAGAGGGATTTTTTCGTACTCAGGCAGGGATTGAACAAGCCATTAGTCGTGGCTTAGCATATGCGCCTTATGCTGATTTGATTTGGTGTGAGACATCAACCCCGGATTTAGATGCAGCTAAAATATTTGCCGAAGCTATTCATACTAAATATCCTAATAAGTTGTTGGCTTATAATTGTTCTCCATCTTTCAATTGGAAGAAAAACTTAGACGATAAAACCATTGCCTGTTTTCAAAAAAAATTATCTGAAATGGGATATAAATTTCAATTTATAACCTTGGCTGGTATTCATAGTATGTGGTTTAACATGTTTGATTTAGCTTATGCATATGCTAAAGGTGAAGGAATGAGACATTATGTTGAAAAAATTCAGGAAAAGGAGTTTGCTGCAGCTAAGCAGGGTTATTCGTTTTCTTCCCATCAACAGGAAGTTGGCACGGGTTATTTTGATAAAGTAACAACTATTATTCAAGGTGGAACTTCTTCTGTTACGGCACTGACCGGCTCAACTGAAGAACAGCAGTTTTAAACATACTGCTTATGTTACTTTGCCTGATGGATTTGATGCTAATAAAGCTTAATTTGTCGAAATGAGGGCGCTATTTATGACCTTAAGCTCAGCAGAGTTAATTGCCGAGACAATTTTACAAGGCTTTGATGCGCAGTATGGCCGTTTTTTGGAAGTAACATCAAGTGCCCAGCAACGTTTTGAGGATGCTGATTGGCACGGTGTACAAGAAGCGATGAAAAAGCGAATTAATCTTTATGATCATCATGTTGATCTGGTTGTTAAACAACTTGGCCAGATGAATTTAACCGCTGAATTTAATAAGCAATTATTAGCTGAAATTAAGCAGCGATATATTAGACTGTTAGAAGATTACCCACGTTTTGAAATTGCGGAAAGTTTTTTTAATTCAGTTTATTGTCGATTATTTCAGCATTGTGATCTGACACCTGATAATTTATTTATTTTTACTTCACAGCCAGTAAATCGTTTTTGTGATACCCCACGCCCACTATCCCGCTGTTTTTCTATTCATATGGGGCTTAAAAAAACAATAGAAAATATTTTAATAGATATTCCATTCCGTCTAGCGTGGGAAGATTTACCAAGAGATGTGAATTATATAGTTAACTATCTTAAAAGGACGTTTTCTGCTGAACAATTAGCTGGCGTCAAATTTGAGATAGCAAATGAATTATTTTATCGTAATAAAGCGGCGTGGGTAGTAGGTAAAATAATGATTGGCAAAATCGTTTATCCATTTTTATTGCCAATTCATAATAATGAGCAAGGTGGTACTTATGTTGATACTTGTCTGACTAATTATAACAATGCCAGTATTATATTTGGTTTTGCCCGTTCCTATTTTATGGTGTATGTTCCATTTCCTGCTGCTTTGGTTTTTTGGTTAAGAGATATTTTACCAGGAAAGTCGATTGCCGAATTGTATATGTCAATAGGTTGTCAGAAACATGGAAAAACCGAGTATTATCGAGAATATCTAGCTTTTATAAACTTTTCACAAGAGCAGTTTATTATTGCTCCTGGCATCAAAGGGATGGTAATGCTAGTTTTTACTTCCCCTTCTTTTGGACGAGTTTTTAAAGTGATTAAAGATCGTTTTTTGCCACCAAAGCAAGTTACGCAGGAGCGTGTAAGAGCATGCTATCGGATAGTTAAAGAGCATGATCGGGTTGGTAGAATGGCGGATACCCAAGAGTTTGAAAATTTTGTTATCGCTAAAAAACATATCAGTGAAGAATTGATGGCGGAACTATGGCGTGAAATACCCTCCAAACTTCAAGATTTAGGCGATAAGATTTTGATCCGTCATCTCTATATGGAACGAAAGATGATCCCGCTAAATATTTACACCGATCAAGTTAGAGGTGAGGAATTAAAATGGATCATTGAAGATTATGGTAATGCTATCAAACAATTAGCGGCAGCAAATATTTTTCCAGGTGATATGTTGTTTAAAAATTTTGGTGTTACTCGTCATAGACGAGTGGTTTTTTACGATTATGATGAAATTTGCTATATGACTGAAATGAATTTTCGTAAAATACCAGAGCCGCTTTATCCGGAGCAAGAGATGGCTGACGAACCATGGTATAGTGTTGCTGAACATGATGTATTTCCAGAAGAGTTTCGCCATTTTCTTTGTAATGATCCAGCTATTAGAAAATATTTTGAAATGTACCATGCTGATCTATTTAGTACAGAATATTGGCAATCTTTACAAGAAAAAATATGTCAGGGGTATATAGCCGATGTTTTTGCTTATCCAGTAAAGCAAAGGTTTTGTCAACGCACCTTTTAATATAAGCAAGTATAGTTACATATATAATATAAATAGCATATCTAATTAATTCTTAAAGATTAATTAACAAATCGCTAATTTAAGAAATTTTTAATGAATAGCACCATATTCATGACTGATCTGTTTTGCTGCTTGTAAAATAGTACTACCTAATTCGTTAATGCGATCATTTGTAATTCGAGAACTCGGGCCTGAGATGGAAACAGCAGCAAAAACTTCTTGGTATTCATCATAAATACAGGCACCGATACAACGTAGGCCTAAAGCATGTTCCTGATTATCATATGAAAATCCTTTTGTGCGGATATCGCTAAAATTTTCTTCGAGCGCTGAAGGTGAAGTTAACGTATAAGGCGTGTAGGCGTGTAATTTCTGTTTTTCTAGTAAAGAAAGTCGTTGTGATTTAGGTAAAGCAGCTAATAATGCTTTGCCTGCTCCAGAAGCATGCATAGGTAATTTGCCGCCAATGGGTGCAGACATTCTCATCAAAGCATTACATTGCACTTGATCTACAATCACTGCGTCATATTTTGTCCGATCTAAGATAGCAAGATTTACTGTTTCACCAGATTTTTGCATTAATTTCCGCAAGATTGGATGCACAGTCGCTAAGAAATTACGATTTTTTAGGAAGCCACTACCAATAATGAATGCGTTTGCAGCAATGACCCATAAACCGAGCTCACCGATTTGACGTATGAAACCATGCTGTTTCAATGTTTCTAATAAGCGATGGGTTGTTGAGTTCGCAAATCCTGCTTGAATGGCTAGATCAGTCAGTGATACCCCACCTACCGAGGTAGAAATATATTTCAATAGGGTCAAACCTCGACTTAATGATTGAACTTGCGAGGCTGATGGTAAGTGATTATTAGAGGTTTTAATTTTGCGTTTGTTGTTATTTATTGTTATTTTGCTCATAGTATTAGCGCTCTCAATTAGAATAAATTTCTATTTATTATGAACGAAATAGGAATAAATTCTCATCGGAGGAGTTGATTTTTTTGTTAGGCAAAAATTTTTTACTGGACTATATTTATTCCAAAACCCTATTCTTTAGCTAAATATAATTGTTGTTGAATAATAATTAGCTAAATATTTTTTCATTAATCGATTAATAATACTAGTCAGACATAAAATAAGATATTTATGATTGTAATATAATAATTTAATTAATTTGTTTACTAAACTAGTGAGACTTGAACAGATTATTAGATAATCGTTTTCTAGTATTATTCGTATTTTAATAAGTTACTATTCTTGTTAGGGAAAATATGGTGTATTTTTATTTTATTGAAATTAATTTCTAAGAAGATGTAAATGAGTAATATAAATATCATTGATGGTATTAAAAGTTTTTTTAGTTCTACAGCTAATTCGAAAAATAAAGCAGAACAATCAGCAACAGCAAATAAATTTGATAAGTTATCTATATCCATGGAGAAATGGTGTGATCCGTCTGATAAAGATGAAATTGAGCAACATTTGCAAACTTTGTCCCATCAACAATCTATTGATAATACCGACACGGTTTATGCTAAACTATCAGCATTTATTAGGCTTGCTACATTGGCAGGTGAAACACATCGGCATGATTTTAAAATACAACTCTCTCCATATTTGGATATGTCAAGTCTTGACTCCTATAATGGTTTTAGTCAAATAACTATATCAGTAAAAGATTTACTGAATAAGGAATCTATTTGGTTTGGCGATCCGATGTATGAGTTATTTTGTGCAATGAAAGTGCCTTTAACAAATTCTTCTGAATACTTGGCTACAAAAAATAGTATGTCAGAAGAAGAGATCCATTCTTTTATGCAGCAAGAATTAGCATTGGTTATAGATAATAATGATCCGCAAAGTTTTAGGCTGCAAGGAATTGAAGACAAAAATCAAGAACGTTTAGATATCGCTAAATTTTCTTTAGAGGTACGGCAAAAACTGATGGAAAATAAGCAGTTCTTGCACTCTTTTATTATGGCAAAAATGAAATGTTTTGATTATTTTTCTGCGACTGCTTCCTCTTTATCATCAATTTTTTCTGAACTGGCTTGTCACAATTCTCTTGAAATGGCACAAAATTTGAAGGATGAATTTGATAAAGTTAGGGAGAATACCGAGCAAACCTTATTGAATTTATTTAATCAAAAGAATATAGATACAGAAAATATTATTGAACATTGTAATACTCTAATGAAGGAAATATAGTATTTATATTAGTGATTTGAATTTTTTACCAAAAAGAGCATTCATTCATGAATGTTCTTTTTAGTTTATATTTTATTTTATATTTCAGGTTATTGAACATAGCATTATCTCCATATCGTGCAGATTAATTTTTATTTTAAATAAATCCATGCAAAGTGATAATTAATGATTATTTATTACTGTGAAATTTTTTTTTATAAAAAATTGGTTTTTAAATATAAATACCATTTTATTTATATCTGTAAAATAGTTAAGCCGAGTATTTTTATTTACATGGAAATTATTTTTAAGGATATATTTATGAACATTTTTTCTGTCCGTTTTAGAAATTTTTTGCATACTCAATCTATACATATAGATAAAGCATCACAAGATTTGATGCATAATAATGATGAATTATCACAATTGTTAAAAAATTGGTTTTCATTGAATAATCAATGCATTATTGATGAAAAAATACAAGAAAAAATAGAACAAGAGATTAAACAAGAAAAATTAGATTTATATCAATCAAACAGGGATAATTCTATACCAGCGCCTAGAGTCGTTTATGAGAAGATTTTTGCCTTTATAGAGTTTGTCAAAGAAAAGAAGGTAAATTTTCAGTTAGAAATAATTAATAATAATGAAGTGACTTTTTCAGTAGGTAATCTATTTAGCCATAAATTTACTATTTTTTCTGATCCAATGATTGAATTACATAATGCATTAAAGATACCTTTAATTAATGGTTCTCAATATTTAGATATCGGTAGTAATGTAGGAAAAGAGCAGATTTTGCAATTTATGCAGGATAATGTTAAGTTGACTATTAATAATGAAAAAAAAAGAGGATTTGATATTACTGGTGTTACAGCGGGTAATCAAGAACGTTTAGGGATAGCAGAGTTTTCTTCAGATATACTAAATAACTTAGCTGAAGATAAAGAATTATTGCATACCTATATTAGGGCTAAAATGAAGTGTTTTGATTATTTTAGTAATATAATTTCATCTTTAACTGAATTCCAGCAGCAATCATTTACAGCTAATGAAGAAGAACAAGATATAGCTATGAAATTAAAACTACAATTTAATAACATGAGAAATGAAACAGAAAATTTTTTATCTTATCAGTTAAAAAAAATCCAAGCATATTTTCAGAATACTATAATATTATCATGGATAAATAATTATTTATTTCTTAACCCTCTATAAAAAGAGGGTTTTTATATTTCATTGATTATGATTAACTCAAGCGATCTAATATTTCAATTGCTCTACCAATCTTAAGAATTTTTTTAATAAATTTTTCTAATTATTTACTAATAAAAAACTCTTTTAGTAAAACAGAGTAGTATTATATTACAATTGAATTTAATTAAGATTTAAATATATTTAACTATGTAATTAAGACTATTTAAATCGCTAGATATATTAACTAAAAAAAATAAAACATTAGCATATAATAAAAACAAAATATTTTGATTATATTTTGCTATTTTCTCATTATTATTAATTGTTGGTGGCTTATCAATTTCTGATTTGATTGCATAATGTTTGAATTATTTAGAAAATTAAACGAAATTAATGGAAGGAAAGAAAAATTTCCTTTTTTATTGAGTTAGTCAGTTTTATCACCCAAAATCCAGTAGATAGTTTAGTAAATTTGGGCATAGTAATGAGTATTAGTAAATAAGGGATGTGAATAGGAATAAAATTTATTTAATCCAATTGTGTCAAGTGTGATTTTGTTTTAAAAATGTAAAAATATTATTAACATTTTCTGTTTTGTAATATAGTTTTTATCCTCGTGCTTTTTGGTTCAAATCAATATTTGGATAGTGAACTTAATGAAAAAAGAATTATTTATAACTTGCTTGATATTATTAAATTTTTCGTTGGCAAAGAGTGATGTTTTGCCACAAATTGACATGAATATAGCAATTAATACGCAATCCGTTGAACAAGAGAAAAGCGACTCGTTTGCCCAACAATTAAAAAAAGCCTCTCAAGGTGACATGAATGCGATAATGAATGTTGCAATAACTTATCTTTATGGCTCCAAAGATATACAGGAAGACATTGGGAAAGCTAATTTTTGGTTCGAAAAAGCAATTAAAAAAGGCAATAGTGATGCCTTTTATTATATGGGAGTGATTAATCAAAGAAAAAAAGATTATAAAGCTGCCATAACATGGTTGCAGCGAGGTGCAAACAAAGGTGATCCTTATGCTCAATCTGGTTTAGGTTATATGTATACTGTCGGTTTAGGGGTAGATATAGATTATAAACAAGCTAAAAATTGGTATGAAAAAGCCGCTTTGCAGCAGGATGCTTATGCTCAATTTGTTCTGGGATATTTATACCAGAATGGATTTGGTGTTAGTAAAGATTATAAGAAAGCCAGAGAGTGGTATGAGAAAAGTGCAGATTTAGGTGATTTAGGCGCATTGAATAATTTAGCCCAGATTTATGAGAAAGGCTATGGGGTCGAAAAAAATCCGGCTTATGCCATTGAATTATATCGGCGTGCAGCATATAACGGTGATGCTATTGCTCAATATAATATGGGATTTATTTATGATGATGGAGAGTATTTAGAAAAAAATAATTATCAGGCTTTTTATTGGTATAAGCGAGCGGCAGAGCAAGGACATATCGATGCCCAGTATCATCTTGCCGATTTTTATCAACATGGCTATGGAGTAGAGCAGAATGCTATTTTAGCTAGGCAGTGGTATGAGGTATTAGCGGATGCTGGTTATGCTGATGCAAGTATGAAAGTCGCTTATTATTATGAAAAAGGTATTGGTATAAAGAAAGATCTTATTAAAGCGGCGGAATTGTATCAGATCATGGCAAATAGTGGTGAAGCTGAAGCACAATACCGACTGGCGAAACTTTATTTAGTTGGCCAAGGTATTAATAAGCAACCTAAAAATGCATTTAGCTTAATGCAAAAAGCGGCACAAAAAATACCACAGGCAAAAAATCAGCTGGGACTTTTTTATTTATATGGCATAGGTACTGAAAAAAATCCACAAAAAGCCAGTGAACTGTTTTTATCTGCTGCTTATAAACAAGAGAGCGATGCACAAAATAATTTAGCGGTATTATACGCTACTGGTCAGGGAATAAGGAAAAATATTTTTCGCGCTATTATGTGGTTTGCAACTGCGGCAAAGCTTAATAATATTACTGCGAAAGAAAATCTTAAACAACTACAAACGAATTTAGTTGTGAAGTCAACAGATTTGAAATTATCAGAAAAATATGACTAAGTAACTTTTCATTGGCAAAAGTCAATTTCACTGTTTCATCCGTTATTTTAAGCGGTGATAATATCTCGGTTATTCAAAAAGATTTTTATGCAGTTTTTGAATAATCGTCTCTGCTTCTTTATCGGATACCAGAAGACAAATATTATGACTACTCGCGCCATAACAGATCATACGAATATTATAAGTTGCTAGCGCGCTAAAAATTTGACTTCCCAAACCATTTATTTGCGATAAGTTGTTACCAATAATGGCAACTAGTGCTAATCCTTTCTCAACATCTACATGGCATAATTTGGTTAATTCTGTCATTAAAGTCTCAGTTAATAGGTTGCCATTGGAGGAGGTAGAGCCGGTAGTATCCAGGGTTAAAGCGATACTAACTTCGGATGTAGTAATGAGATCAACAGAAATATGATGTTGCGATAATAGCGTGAATACCTCAGCAAGAAACCCGCGAGCGTGGAGCATTTTCAGGCTATGCAAAGTAAGGAGCGTCTGTTTGCGCCGTATCGTTAACGCTCGAAATTGAGGTAGTTTCTCGGTACTGGTACAGATATAGGTGCCCCCTTTTTCTGGCATTTGGCTTGAGCCAACAAAGACGGGTATTCCTGCTCGAATAGCGGGTAATAATGTTGATGGATGTAAGATTTTAGCGCCGAATATAGCCATTTCAGCAGCTTCGTTAAAAGTGATAGCCCTAATCGATTTGGCACTAGCAACAATACGCGGATCGGTCGTATAGATACCGGCTACATCCGTCCAGATATCAACCTGGGCAAAGGATAGCGCTTCTGCAATTAGTGCAGCAGTGTAATCACTACCACCGCGGCCTAATGTTGTTGTCCGGCCTGCCGCATCTTGGCCAATAAAGCCTTGAGTCACAATTAAGCTTTCTTGTAGCTTAGGTTGTAGATATTTATCTGCTAGTTGTTTTAATAATTGCTGGTTAGGTTCGGCTTTACCAAATTTATCGTTGGTTTTCATAATATTACGAACATCAAACCAGGTTGCGCTTATGCCATCCTGGCGTAGAATTTCAACAAATAGGTAGCTTGACATCAGTTCACCATAGCTAACAATTTCATCAATCTGTCGGGCACTAAGTGGATATTGTGTTGTAACCTCAGATAAACTGGTGAGTCTTGCTAATAAATGATCAATGGTTGGTTGAATGTTAGAGGGGTTACCTAGACAATTAATTATCGAGTATTGGCGCTGACGAATTTGTTTTAATAGTGCTTTACGTCTATTGTCATTACACGCTTCAGTAAGTTTGAGCAATAGATTGGTAATGTCTGCTGAAGCTGAAAGTACAACAATCCGCACATTTTTATTTGTGATAACGATATCCGCACTTTTACACATGGTATCAAAATTAGCGACACTGGTACCGCCAAACTTGGCAACAATAAATTTTTTATTTGCGGAGGTGGTGGAAACTGCGCGCATAATGCTATCTCCATGTATTTGAATGGCGAGCAATTAATCTACCATTATCGGGTTATTGCCTGAAGGTCAATTTATTTTTAGCAAAATCAATAATTTTTATAATGCCAAGAAGATTATCAATTTTATCAATATTCGATCAATGAAGAGCGGATGCAATTAAATTAACCAGCGGATGGCATTAAAAGAAGTTAAATTGATAAGGCGAATGAGTTACTATCCAATCATTGGTAGTTGTAAATCTGATTTGAAGAAAGATAGAGAGTATTTCAATGGAAAACATTAATCCAAGTCTAACAGCAGCATGGCGCGAATTAGAACAACATTATCAGACAGTAAAAGATATCCATCTGCGTGATCTTTTTGTTAATGATGCTGACCGTTTTGCTAAGTTTTCACTCACTTTTAATAACCAGATCTTGGTTGATTTTTCTAAAAATCGTATAACTGATGATACATTGCGTAAATTACTGGATTTAGCAAAAGAAACAAAATTAAGTACAGCAATTAGCAGCATGTTCTCTGGCGAGAAAATCAATAGAACTGAAGATAGAGCCGTTTTGCATATTGCTTTACGTAATCGTAGCAATAGCCCAGTAAAGCTTGATGGTGTTGATATTATGCCACAAGTTAATGCTGTGTTAGATAAAATGCGTTGTTTCAGTGAGCGTGTCATTAATGGTGATTGGAAAGGATACACTGGTCAGGCAATAACAGATGTTGTTAATATCGGTATTGGTGGTTCTGATCTTGGCCCATATATGGTGACAGAAGCACTTAGACCTTACAAAAATCATTTAAATATGCATTTTGTTTCCAATATAGATGGCAGTCATATTGCTGAAACATTGCAAAGAATTAAACCAGAAACAACATTATTTTTGATTGCCTCTAAAACGTTTACCACCCAGGAGACAATGACTAATGCTTTGACTGCCCGAAAATGGTTTTTAGATGTTGCGGAGGATGAGAGTCAGATCGCAAAACATTTTGTTGCTTTATCAACCAATGAACAACAAGTGGCTAAATTCGGCATCGATACCCAAAATATGTTTGAATTCTGGGATTGGGTTGGCGGTCGTTACTCATTGTGGTCTGCTATTGGCCTCTCGATTGTGCTCTCCATCGGATTTAATAATTTTGAGCAATTACTAAGTGGCGCTCATGCAATGGATTGCCATTTTGCTGAGACGGCTTTTGAGCATAATATTCCGGTAATATTAGCGTTAATTGGTATTTGGTATAATAATTTTTTTGCTACAGAGACCGAGGCCATTTTACCTTATGATCAATATTTACATCGATTTGCCGCTTATTTTCAACAAGGCAATATGGAGTCAAATGGTAAATATGTAGATCGTAATGGCGAAAAAGTGAGTTATCAAACGGGGCCTATTATTTGGGGTGAACCAGGAACTAATGGTCAGCATGCCTTTTATCAGTTGATCCATCAAGGTACCAAACTTATTCCTTGTGATTTCATTGCACCTGCGATTAGTCATAATCCATTAAGTGATCACCATAATAAATTAATGTCTAATTTTTTTGCCCAAACAGAAGCGTTAGCATTTGGCAAAAATCGGCTGGAAGTAGACGAAGAATTTAAAGCTGCAGGCCAAGATCCGGCTAAAATGGCTTATGTTGCACTTTATAAAGTTTTCCAAGGTAATCGCCCAACTAACTCTATTCTTGTTAATCAAATTACGCCATATACGTTAGGCGCTTTGATTGCGATGTATGAACACAAGATCTTTGTGCAAGGTGCTATATTGAATATTTTTAGTTTTGACCAATGGGGCGTTGAACTTGGTAAGCAATTAGCTGGCCGTATTCTACCTGAATTGGCAACTCAGGCTAAAATTGATAGTCATGATACTTCTACTAATGGGTTGATTAATTGTTTTAAAACGTGGCGTCAATAATTTTTACCAAAGCCTGTAACAACAGGTTTTGTTTATAGTAAATAAACTGCCAGATAGATCACTTCTTGCTAATATAAAGATTGCAAAATTAATAAAAATTTTGCAATCAGAGATAACTTTTTATATAAATTAGCAGATCCTATCATTTCATTCATTATTAGCATGATATCTTCTATTTTTAATTTCAAGATAGAATGAGAGAAGTATTCTATGGGCGTAGCTGTAAAAATAAGCCATATAAATAATCAGTCACTTTTTTGCAATCAACCGATTAAGTGGTTTGCGGCGCAAGAAATTAACATACCGGATCCAATATATAATTGGTTAACCGAATTAGATTCGATGACTCAACGTCTGGCACGCTATTGTCAGCAAGTCACCGTAAAACCTTATCAAGAAGGTTTTATTCTATTAGATAGTCAGAACGAAGAAGCTCAACTTTTGCCTAATAGTCAACGCTATTGGTTACGTGAAGTCGTGCTTTTTGGTGATGGTTGCCCATGGTTATATGGGCGGACAGTGATACCAGAAGAGACATTAACGGGTCCAGAACGCAAATTAATAAATTTAGGCAATGTGCCATTAGGGCACCATTTATTTAGTGGAAATAATTTAACTCGTGATTATATTAATTTAGGTATACAGAATAATTGTTGGGTAAGGCGTTCGTTGTTAAGGTTATCGGCTAAACCTTTACTATTAACAGAGCTTTTTTTGCCAGATTCACCTATCTATACAAAATAATAAGGAGACTAATAGATTGGCAGGGCAAATGACGTTGAAATTGAATAAATGGCGCGCCTATTCTCGCTTAATGCGTATTGATAAACCGATAGGTATTTTACTATTACTATGGCCTACTTATTGGGCATTATGGTTAGCAAGCCGAGGGTTACCAGATCTTTTTATTTTGTTAGTTTTTACTGCGGGTGTATTTTTAATGCGTGCCGCTGGGTGTGTTATTAATGATTTTGCGGATAGAAAATTTGATGGTTATGTTGCAAGAACCAGAGAGCGTCCTCTGCCAAATGGTGATGTAACAGAAAAAGAAGCTAAGACACTATTTTTATCATTGATCATTATTGCATTTATATTGGTATTGACCTTAAATAAGATGACAATTTGTTTATCAGTGATTGGGTTGTTATTAGCTTGGATTTATCCATTTATCAAACGATTTAGCCATTTTCCCCAGATTGTTCTAGGTGCTGCGTTTGGTTGGTCTATTCCAATGGCATATGCAGCAGTTAGTGAGTCCTTACCTTTGGAGTGTTGGTTATTATTTCTGGTTAATATCATTTGGTCTGTTATTTATGATACCCAGTATGCCATGGTTGATCGCAATGATGATATAAAAATCGGGATAAAATCAACCGCAATTATTTTTGCTCATTTTGATAAATTGATTATTGGTATTTTACAATTTGCTATGGTACTGGTGTTATTTTATATAGGGAAACAGCTAGATTTTGGGGTGCCTTATTATACTAGTTTGATATTTGTGTTAGGCTTATTTATCCATCAACAAAAACTCATTGCCAATCGTCAACCAGCATTATGTTTTAAAGCATTTATGAATAACAATTATGTGGGGTTGGTTTTATTTCTTGGCATCTTATTAAATTATTTTTAATTATAAAAAAGGATAATCTCGAGTGATTATCCTAAGTGATTTTGGTCGATTTCAATCTAAATTCGTTTTACGTTACTATATTGATATAAAGATGATTTATTCAGGCAATGGCTCATGAGTAACGTGTTTGACTCCTTCAATGGTTAAACAAACCTCAGGAGATATTAACTTAGCGATAATTCGATAAAGTCGTTGTACATTCGCGCTGATAATCGCATCGCCTTCTCTATTAATATAACCTTCTTGTTTTAATGTATTTACCAAAGTGGAGAAAACTGCTTTATCAAAGAATTCGGGTGCGTTGATACCATGCAGTACAGATAGACGTTGAGCGAGAATACGGCTCTCTTTTTCTAGTATTCCTCGACTAATTTCAGGGATTGTACTAAGTAGAGAAAGTGTAATTGCATAGCGCTGTAGCGTTTCTTTAATACCAGCAGCTAAAAGCTGGAGAGGGCGAATACGAGCAGGATTGATAGTTACAAAACCTTCTGCTGTTAATAGTATTAGTTGCTGACGTGCCAATTCATCCAACAGAATATCGATCGATTCAGGCAATTCTTCCATGCTATATCGCATGAAGAGTTCTGCTTTTAGGAATGGATAGATAAGTGCAACTTGATAACCAATTTCCTGACGTTGAACATTTTCATTATGTAATACGATATTGGCTACCAAAGAAGGTAAAACCAATAAATGCATAATATTATTTCGATAATAAGTCATCAATACTGCATTTTCACGTGGTAATACGACAATATCGCCCATACTGTCATGCTCAACTTCAAACTTATCCAATTCCAATGCGTCTTCTAACAACTGCTCGGCAGTTTTATTAGGTGTTGTGCTATCATCACTATAAGGCACATTCCTTAATAGTTGAAGGTAACATTCTATTTGTTCAATCAGTTGTTCTCGGGTTAATGCACGCTGGCGTGAGGCTAATAAAACCGTTGAACATAAATTGACTGCATTAGCGGCAGCGGCGTTGTTAATTCTAACCATGATTTTATAAGCTAGCCGAGTCACGGTTGAATTTAGCCATGTTGGACGTTGGGGTTCAATGGCGTCGATAGATTGACGCCATTCGGGAACATGTTTATGTAAATATTGTGTTAGTGCAATCGGTTGACCAAAATTAACATAGCCTTGTCCTAGGTTACGCAATTTACGTAGACCTTTTAACATTGAGAAAAACCCTTCTTTCTCTTTTGCTGCACCTTTTAGTTCCTTAGCATAAGTAGCAACTTCCAATACATGCTCATAACCGATGTAAATAGGGACAATTGTAATTGGACGGGAATCACCTCTTAGCATTGCTTGTAGGGTCATTGACAGCGTGCCAGTCTTTGGTTCCAGTAGTCGGCCTGTGCGAGAGCGGCCGCCTTCAACAAAATATTCAATTGAATAACCACGTGCAAACAGTTCACTGAGATACTCGCGAAATATGGTGGAGTAAAGTTTATTACCTTTGAAAGAGCGGCGAATGAAAAAAGCACCTAAGTGACGAAAAATTGGACCAGCAGGCCAGAAATTAAGATTGATACCTGCGGCAATATGAGGAGGAACTAAACCTTGATGATAAAGTACGTAAGAAAGTAATAGGTAATCCATGTGACTACGATGAGAAGGAATATAGACAATTTCATGGCCATCTTGCGCTAATTGGCGTACACGCTCGGCATGTTGTACATTAATTCCTTGATAGAGTCTATTCCATGTCCAACTCAGTACGCGATCAGTAATACGGATCGCTTCATAGGAAAAATTAGCGGCAATTTCTTCCATCATGGCAATCGCATTATGTTTTGCCTTCTCAAGTGAGATTTTTTTTGCTTTTACTTCATCTTCAACTGCTTTTTCAATCGCTTTTGAAGTTAACAGCTTATTGAATAGATCGTGGCGAACAGGGAGTTTGGGGCCAACTGCTGCTAATCGTTGCCGTGAATAGTGAATGCGGGCGACCCGAGCAAGTTTGTTGGCAATAATTTTATCCGTACCATATTCCCTAGCCATTTGGCGTAAAGAGACAGTAGGTGAAAAACGAACAAAACTGTCACGTCCTAACCAGATAACGGCAAAGAATTTTTGAATACCATTAAGTAGACGTAATGGTGGTGCTGGGGAGTGGCCTTCTCGACCAGGCGCTCGACCGAACATCACTGATACGGGTAGCATCTGAATGTTTAGTTCGGGATTATGGCAATGAAGATCAAGATAAGCCGTAAATGTTTTTACTGAATCTTTACGTGGATCTGGCGAATAATAACGAAAGACACGTGGGCCATCATCAATAAAGACATAAGCAGGTAATTTAATTTCGTCTATTTCAATCGGATCGAGTGGATCAGGTAAGCCAATAGAACAGCATTGTTGACGTAACGTCAATAAGTCCGTTTTAGAATGATAAGGTAATACATATAGAAAAGGACGTGTCGTATCAAGACGCAATTCTTTAATTGGATCTGCTGGTATGAGTTTACTTTTTACCAATAATTTCATTGGTAAATCTAATAGATTATAGTAAATTTTACGCCAAAATGACATAGGTGAGCGATAGCCTCTTATTAGAATCCTACCCAAGCATATCAGAAATAGTAATTAATATCTGTTTAAAAGATAATAATTATACTAAATCCCATATATAACTGTATCTAGAGAGTAAATTTTATGGCAAACCAAACAACGGGACTAGCCCGAATTATTAAAGCAACAGGTTATTCGCTGAAAGGGTTAAAATCAGCTTGGAAGAGTGAAGCGGCTTTTAGACAAGAAGCAATTATGGTGGTTATCGCCATTATTGTGGCTTTTTTCCTTGATGTGCAATGGATTGAACGGTTATTACTTATAAGTTCAGTAGTATTAATAGTCATTGTTGAATTATTAAATAGTGCGATTGAAGCAGTGGTTGATAGGATTGGTACAGAATTACATGAACTTTCTGGTAAAGCAAAAGATATAGGCTCAGCGGCTGTTTTTGTTTCAATTTGGTTAGCTATTTTTATTTGGGCAGTTGTGATTGGTAATCATTATTTCGTGAGCCAGTTATAAAAAATAGGGTTTTACACATTTATCAGTTTAAAATCTTCATATAACTGTATATACTTACAGTGACAATGTGCGAATGCCAATAATAGGGGGCGAAATGAAAGAATTAACGTTGAGGCAGCAGCAGGTCTATGATCTGGTGCGTGAACACATTTCGCAAACGGGTATGCCTCCCACACGCGCTGAGATTGCTTCAAGTTTAGGTTTTCGTTCACCAAATGCAGCAGAGGAACATTTAAAGGCATTGGCGCGTAAAGGCGTTATTGAAATTGTTTCTGGTGCTTCTCGCGGTATCCGGCTACTACAAGAAGAAAATGAGGATGAAGGATTACCACTTATAGGTCGGGTTGCGGCGGGAGAGCCATTACTTGCCCAAGAGCATATCGAAAGCCACTATCGGATTGATGCCACTATTTTTAGACCTAGTGCTGATTTTTTATTACGTGTTAATGGTATGTCCATGAAAAACATTGGAATTATCGATGGTGATTTACTCGCTGTACATAAAACACAGCAGGTACATAATGGGCAAATTGTTGTTGCACGTATTGATGATGAAGTGACGGTTAAACGCTTTAAGCAAGCGGGTAGTAAAGTCGAATTAATTGCTGAAAATCCTGAATTTGAGCCAATTATTGTGGATTTGCGGACACAAAACTTAACTATTGAAGGGCTTGCTGTTGGTATTATTCGTAATAGTGATTTATTTTAATCATTTTACATATAATTAATTTTTAAGTAAATTCAGTTTAATTTATTGAGTACAATATTATTATTTTCTAATTTTGTTTGATTTGTAATTAATTGGTATTAAGTAAGTTATTTTAAATTTTATTGATTATTTAATAAAGGCCGGTTGGATGAACAACTGGCCTTTGTATCTCTATTTAACCCTAGTAATGCAGAGCTTTAACACGATTTTTTCTCGATTTTGTAGCAAGGTGAGCATAGCCCATGGCTTTCAACAACGGTATGGGATAACTGGAAACCAGTCTGTTTGGCTAATTTTATAATAGCGGTTTCTACTGTCTGACCATTACTTTCGGCAACACTGCCGCAACTGTCACAAATTAACATAACTGAAGTATGTTTAGGATCCTCAAAATGATGACAAATAACATAGCTATTTGTTGATTCTATTTTGTGAATAAATCCTTGTTCTAAGAGAAATTCTAGGCCACGATAAATGGTGGGTGGTTTAGCTTGAGGTTCAGAAATTCTAAGTAGGTCCAGCAAATCATAAGCACTAATAGCACAAGGTTGGGCTGCTATAAGGCGCAATACCTCTTCTCTTTGTGGCGTTAAACGTACATTACGCGCTTGACATATTTTCTTTGCTTGGGACAATATTTTTTCCTGATCTTGCTTTGTCATGAATTATCCTAATGTGAAGATCATTATAATAATGATATTATCATATTTATACTTTTTGTTATCTACCATAGTTCTAAAATAAATAATATCTTTTACTATTTTCTAATAATGTTTTTTTTATTTTCTATTGTTAGAAACGGATACTTAATTGGAAAATGGAATGGTATTGTGAGTAGTAATTAAGATGATTAATTTCAACTAGCTAGTGGAATTAATATAAATTATTTCTGCTTATATTGAGAGCTATAAAATTGATAACGAGTTTTACTTGCGATCAGATCTTCCTCTTTACTGAGATTCCTATCACAAATCTATTATATTATTTTTTTATAACTGATAATTATCAGTAACATTTTATATATTGCCTGATTTTTTAACGGAGTTTTTAATGAGTGATACCAAAAAAATACACCATGTTTTTATACTTATGGGGGTATCTGGTAGTGGTAAATCTGCAGTTGCGAGTGGGATCGCTCAGAAAACAGGAGCAGCGTTTTTAGATGGTGATTTTTTGCATCCTCGCGCCAATATTAAAAAGATGTCGGATGGCCATGCTTTGAATGATTCTGATCGACTGCCTTGGCTTAAGGCATTGAGTGATGCTATTTTTGCTATGCAAAGAACAAATAGTGTTTCTTTAATTGTTTGTTCCGCTTTGAAAAGAAAATATCGAGATATTTTAAGAAACGGAAACCAACATCTGTCATTTCTTTATCTTGAAGGAGACTTTCAGTTAATAGAAGGCCGATTAAAAAAGCGTAAAAATCATTTTTTCAAACCAAATATGTTAGTCTCTCAGTTTGACACTTTAGAAGTACCTAGTAATGATGAAAAAGATGTGTATGTCATCGATATTAAGCCACCATTAATTGAGGTTATTGATAATACAGTAAAATTAATTGATGAAATTATTACTAAGGAAAATAGATGAACACGCCTATACCTGAAACATTAAATATGCTGATGTTGACATTGACTGCATCAGGCGCTGTCTTTTTATTGTTGTTTCTGGTTATGTATGCAAGATTACATGCTTTCATTGCATTGATGGTGGTTTCTATTTTAGCGGGACTGTTTTCTGGCATGCCAGTTAAAAAAATTATAGAAACAATGCAGGAAGGTATGGCAGGAACATTAGGATTCTTGGCAATTGTCGTGGCTTTGGGCGCAATGTTTGGACGAATACTCCATGAAACGGGCGCATTAGAGCAAATCGCGATCAAATTAATTACTTGTTTTGGTGAAAAACGAACTAATTTAGCCATTGGTATTACAGGTTTGATTTGTGCATTGCCACTTTTTTTTGATGTCGCAATCGTATTATTAATTGGTATTGTTTTCACCATTACTAACCGTTTAGGGGGCAATGTTGTTAAAACAGCTATCCCACTTTTTGCCGGTGTAGCTGCTGCTGCTGCATTTTTACTTCCGGGCCCAACGCCAATGTTAGTTGCATCTCAGATGAATGCTGATTTTGGTTGGATGATTTTGATTGGCATATGCGCAGCTATTCCTGCAATGCTTATCGCCGGGCCATTATTTGGTAATCTTATTAGCCAGCATGTTTTTATTGCGTTACCTGAAAACTATCAAGGTAATGAGAACAGAAAAGGCAAAATGCCGAGTTTTATGTTCAGCTTATTAATCGTACTATTTCCTTTAGCGTTGGTAGGATTGAAAACATTAAGTAATTATTTTTTGGTTAAAGATTCTATTGCAGAGCAATGGTTAGAATTTATTGGCCACCCATTTATAGCATTGCTGTTAGCTTGTTTATTGGCTATCTACGGGTTAGGGTTTCGCTATGGTATGAATAGAGAAAAAGTGATGGAGATCTGCTCAGCAGCGATTCAACCGGCAGGAATTATTTTACTCATTACAGGCGCCGGGGGCGTTTTTAAGCAAATTTTAGTAAATTCAGGTGTTGGGCCAGTATTAGGTAATGCGTTAATGAATACAGGTTTACCAATCGCATTGGCATGTTTTGTCTTAGCGGGTGCTGTACGTATTATTCAAGGTTCAGCGACAGTAGCTTGTTTAACAACTATTGGACTTATATTACCCGTTATTAGTGAGTTTGGCTATTCTGGCGCTCAATTAGCCGCTTTGGCAGTTTGTATTTCTGGCGGATCAGTTGTATTAAGTCACGTAAATGACTCTGGATTTTGGTTATTTAGTAAATTTACTGGTGCTACTGAGGCACAAACATTAAAAACTTGGACTTTAATGGAAACCATTTTAGGGACAGTTGGTGCGATTGTAGGGATGCTATTTTTTGTTTTTCTTTGAAGTTAGTAAATAAAATGGATTTTAAATGATGCTATTCTGGTAGCGATCAGTGTGTTTATGTTAAAAAATAATAAAATCCATACACGATAAATGTATGGATTTTATTTTTAGGAATTATTACAGCAAAGTCGATCAAATATGCTTTGGCATATTCTGTTGAACTTGGGTGATTAATTCTTCGTTACTTGAGAACATCTGTTGTAAATAACGATTATATTCTCTTCCAAGTTGTGAGTAATTTTTCAGATGATCAATTAATACACTGGTATTTAATGAATTCTGAGTTCTACGTTGCTGTGCGCGTGAATTGCGTAATAATTGATATGCGTTATTGGTATTTAAATTTCTTAAGTATGCATTGACAGATGCATCTACAGATGAATATACCGCATAGCCTTTGATGGTACCTTTGCTATAGGTACACTTACGACCGCATTTCATGCCAAACAAGTTATTATTTTTCTGTGCTAAGCCAGAAGCTCCCCAACCTGATTCTGTTGCTGCTTGGGTAACAACAAAATGGGTAGGAATAATATCCACACGACTTAGTAGATTGTTCCAGTTTAAGCTAGCAGGTGAACTGCATTGTATATTGTAACTGGTGCAAATCTGATTTAGTCGTTGTTTATCAGCGGCGTTCCAACTTTTATTGTAACGCTTGGATAATAACCACTGGCGATCTTGCATGATCTTGTAGTTATATTTTTCAATTATTGGGACAATTGCTTTTAAAAACGCTTTCTTGCGAGCCGCTCCTGATGGATATTTTCGCATGTCAGGCAGACGGGTTAGTTCTTTTGTCTGCACAGGTTTGTGATAATACTCATTTAGAGACAAACTCGTACTGGTTGATGAATAACTAAAACTAGTTGATAACAATAACATCAAGAAAGCGAAGACGGCGTTAGTCCTCATCGTTCGAGAGGGCATGGCGCTTCTCCTCGTTTCAAGTTGAACAAAAATTGCACAAATCCTAGCAAATAAATTTAACAAGTGCTACTTATTATTAGCCATTTATTAGTTATATTTTAGTTTTTATTTGTTAATTTTAATGAAAAATTATTTCATTGTTATTTTACAATAAGTTAAATTTTTATAAGCTTTAATATAGTTAAATTTATTTAATCAATTACTTGGGGGACTACTCTATTTTTAGCCAAAATTAATGATTTTATTGCTGCTCTAATTCCAAATTATCGCGAATTTCAGTAAATTTCGCTATTTGTGGAAAATCTTCACGCGTCCAATAACCATTTTTAGCGGGTAATACAGTAGAAAATTTTGTTGGCCACAATTGTAGTTGCGCAAATTGGGCTAACTTATAGTGCTTATAATTCTGAGGAAGTGACAGTTTGTGCCCGTATTGGATATTTTTTGGTGGTATAACTGGCATACGAGTACTACTGGTTTCATAATCTCGTTTCAGGAGCAAAAATTTTTCAGGGACATGCATTTTGCTATTCCACCATAAACTATCGACTTGATCGAACATTTGTTGAGTTTCGTTTTTAGCGTATGCACCTAATTCTTTTAATGCTAATGGTAATGTTTTAGCCATGCCAGCACTAAATTGTGAAACTGAACTTGCTTGACCTTGTAAAATCAGTGTCAAGGCAATACGAGCACCTAACAGGTTGGAATAGAGATCTTCAGGTGAAAAAGCGGAAATGCCTTCAGAAAAACCAGGTACCGATTCATAGCCATAACTTTGAGCAATTTCATGCCAGGCAGCTAATTCAAACGCTAATTCAGCAGCGAGATAAGCACTTAATGTATAACGTTCAATATAGGAGGTTAATTGTTTAGACGTAAAAAGTTGTATTTTTCTGGCAGCTAATTCATCATCCAGTTCAATTTGATAATTTTCTCCCAGATGAGCAAAAATTTCAGTAAAAAGATATAGGGTATAATCTGCGGTATCTTTTACATGGGCAATGTCAATAAAACCTCCTTTTTCAGTATAAATAAGGCCTAATTTTTCTTTACTAAGTCCGCTAAGTGCAGTCAAAGTTCCCCAAAAGCTATCATTGTAATGATGTTCACCTAGTTTGTTTGCTTCAACAATATTATCAATTCGATAGAAAGGGATTGGTATTTGCCACAGTTTAACTTTGAGGTTATAGCCAAAAGCACAACAAGGTCTTAAGCCTTGCGGTGGTGTTATTGATTGCATAACAGGCCAAACCCTGTGTGCTTCTTCGTCAGTTTCTGTTTTGAGTACTGGCTGTATGGTTATTGAAGTTGTCGTATTTTCTTTACAACTGATTAAGAAAATGCAAAAACTGATGATCTGAATAAATAATTTCAAATTCAACCTCCAATTTTTCACATACAGTAATCCATTCTGTTTAGCTGAATTATCTTTTTTAAAGATTGATGGTATAAGCCAGAAGTACATAAATCAATCAACTTAATTAGTAATGTTATTTTATTTAAAAACGTAATTCGCCCGAGATATAAAAACTATTGCGATTATTAAATCCTACTTCAGATAAAATATTAAAGTGACGAGTAATTTCTATTCTAGCGCCAATCGTGCTATTCCATTTATGTGCTAGATGTTGTTTAACATCAAATTTCATATTAGGATCATCAAGCAATTTAACTAAGCTGGCGAATTCCTCGGGTAGATTCAGGTTACTAATATTACCTTTAAAGCGTTGAGTTATATCCTGGTACATTGCACCTAACCATACTTGTACTTTGGTATTACCTTGACCTGATAATAAAGGCTGAAAAGTGAACTCGTAGCCGATGCGCGGCGTGATAACTAACGCACTGATATCGCCGTCTAAAATATCAAGGTTAGTGCGCGTATAATTAGTATCTAAGGTAGCAAAGAATTGCTTATAGCCACCGGCAAGAACAACGCCACCACCGTAGGTTTTTCCTTCAAAATCTAACACGAAAGGCATATTTCGTGCAAAATCTAGTTCTGCGTCCCCCAAATAAACGCCTGCCAATTTGGTTTTCGAGGAACCTTTGGTTTTGCCGTAAACGCCATATATATTTAAAAAAGGTAATACCCAAGTATCTAATTTTAACATATGGGATTCATTTTTCTCGCGGGTATGGCCGGCATTTATTGTTATTAAATCAGAAAATCCTGGGTATTTTGGTGAGATAAAATTAATTTTATCTACAACTACGTCCTGACGTAGGTTCATATAGCCATAACCAATACCAAATGGTTCAGGTAGAACATAACCGCGAGCTCGTGCTTCATTACCCCAAATTGGCAAAATACGGGACTCACTTTGTACCGCTGGCCGGGATAGATCATCATCTCGTTGCTGCTGATAAGAGGTCTCATTTACCGTGATTGATAATAATGGCAGCTCTTGTGCAAAACTCGAGTATGGGAGAGTAAGAGTCGTTATTAGTAACAATAATTTATAAAGGTGAATAAATTTCATTGATTAAAGACACCATTTAATATGTAAAATGTTTAAAAGTAGAGTAGCAATCAGGAATAGCTTGCTTTGATTAAGTAGAGTGACGCAGCTATATTGTTATTTATTAAATATTTTGTTAGTCACATTGCATATCCTATAAATTTGTAGAAATATAAATTATTGTCGAATAATTTTTAATTATGGTCAGTTTTTGTAGTTAAAAGCATTCAGATTATATTTTCAATATAGAAAATCAAATTATTCTATTTTTTCATGAAAATCCTATAAATTTTTTTTATGAAAAAATATAACTCTGATTGAGAGGCTATAGTCATATCAAAATTAACTTGTATTTATAATTATCTATTTTTTAAATTTTAATTAACTAAAACATATAAAACTTGTTTAAATGTGCCATGATTATGTGAATAAATCGTATGATGATTTGTTTCATCAGGTGATTGTAGTAGAAATTCGATTTTTTAGTGGCTAATATGTAAATATTTTTTTTGAAATTATTTTAATAAATGTTATTTAGAAGCTTTTTAGTTAGACTCAAGGCAAACAATTATTTGAATTCATTAAAAAATAACAGAATCAGCCGTGTATCAATTCTATCGATTGCTTAATTAGTTATCTTTTTGATAATTACCATGGTTACTTTTAGTAGTGGGAGCATATTTTTAATATAAGATGTCTTTAACTTATCTAATATTGGATGCTTTACCTTGCTTTTTTATAGTAGAAATTTTATCGATTTAGTTCTGTTTACTATAAAAATAATTGCTTTTTATTGCATGGAAAGCTTTTTTTTATTTTAAATTATCTTATTTATATTATTGTTAATTTATTTGGCTAATTTTAAATTATTGAGAGTGAGTGTTGACGTGGCTGACTAGAATAAATGCGTTTATTTATTTTGATGAGTAGTTTTTTACTATTATTTTTAAAAAGATAGATACTCTTTGAACTTATGATATCAAAGAGTATGAATCAAAATTTAAACTGCTAAATGGAACGCAAAACAATAATGCCTGGTCGTGAGCGAATATAATCGAGTAAAGGTATATCAACAACTTTCATATTTTTTGCGAGAGATGATGCATTCCGATAATAAATTTGGTTTCCTTTTTTAATAACCATGCCGACATGAGAAACATCTAAGCCATCCAGCTTTGAATAAATTCCTATGTAATCTCCAGTTTCTAATTTTTGTAATGTGTGTGAGTTTACTCTGTCTGATGGAATATAATTAATTTTGCGCTCGATGATGTTTAAATTAGGAATAAATTTGCTCCCATCGGATTTAAGATTGAGATGTTTGGTTACGGTGATATAGTTATCACTTATTTTATTCGTAATATCATTGGCATTTTGTGGAGAATTAGCAAACCAATCAGAGAAGAAATGCTTTCTTTTTAAGTAACTAACATTGCTATCTATATAGCGTGTTTTTTTCAGATTTTCTAAAAATGTTTGTTTGTTGGTTGAGTGACTAATGGCTTGTATGTAATCAAGTAAAGTGAAACAATCAACACCATTGAAATTGACAACGAGCTCTTCTGGTATAATAGGTGAGCCAATAAGTGTATTAGCCTTATAAGGCGTATCTAGGAAAGATGCTGATATTTCATTTAATAGATTGCTTCTTCCAGCATGTTGACTAGGAATAACTTTGGTCGAGATTATTTTATCCAATTCTTGTTCCGTTTTTTTATCAATTTCTATGTTATAGGCTACAGTGTGGCTGGATAAAATTAAAGTTAAGAACAAAACTATGGATTTGAGCATACAACTCCCTTATTGCCATACTATGGAACATAAATGATATCAGATTTTTATAAAATTGATAAAAATATTGTTTTATTTGATTAATAACTTTTAGTTTTATTATATAACTTTATGATATAAAAAATAATGAAATAATATAAAATTTTATTTATATAAAATTAATTAACAATATGATTTTATTTAAAATGATATTTTTGTTATAACCAATCTTAGTTACTTTTATATATCAGTTATTTTATATCTATTTTCATTATTGTTAGTTGATTAAAAGAGATAAAATAATAAATAGGATCAATTTTAAGAATATTGATTATTAGCGATAGATAAGATTGAGTTTGTATTTAGCTATGATTTTATATTACTATATTGATTTTTATAGTTAACGGTTCATTTTATAAAATTTAAGAATGTTAGAAAAAATACTTTTATATTAATTGAATAAATGATTGTGTAATTATTATTTATATAATGTGATGATTGTACAATTAATAGTATATCGATAATTATTAATGTAATTTGGTATGTTTTTATAAAACCATCGAATTGCTGTTTAATAGATAACTCATTAGAAAAGCTCACTTTTTGTGATTATAAGTGACGATATTATAGGTTAAGTATTGTTAATGTATGTTTATTAATGAGTTATTAAATGATAATAATCTTAGCTATACTATAGGTGAAAAATTTTATTATGATACGATAACTGTGTACTAAATATCATATTTTTTATATTGCAGGTTGTTAATTGAAAATGATTGGATAAAATTTCACATTAAGACATTGAAAATAAAATAACTATTATACTATTAAGATTGATCATTTGTTAGTCAAGAGGTGGTAAATTGTAGTTGATTTTTCTATATTAAGAAGAGTAAATAATGACGTTATTTATTATTTAGACTAAGTCTTGTTTACTAGTAATAATTTTTATCTCTAAACAAGGATAATATATGAGTATCAATATAAATATAGGTAAGATGATTAAATTTAAACGAAAAGAAAAAGGATTATCTGGAGAATTATTAGCTAAAAAAATCGGGGTTAGCCAACAACAGCTCTCACGTTATGAACGTGGTGTCAATGACATTAAAGTAAATACATTATATTCAATTACTCAAGCGTTAAATATACCAATTGATTCATTTTTTGCTGAGCTAATAGAAAACGAATCAAAAATGAAGCAGAGCAATGCTCAATTTGATGAATTTTCCTTGTTAGCAGAAAGTATTATTTTAGAATAATTAAATACAGATTGTATTTAGCTTTGTATTTTATTTAAGATATTTTAATTTTTTAAATTACTATATTTTTATCAATTAATTTTTAGAATAGTCAATAGTGCTATTATTTGATAATATAAATTTGGCTATAATGCTATATTGAATAACTATGTGTTAATTTAAACATTCACAAAAATTAATTATATTAAATTTTTGCAAAATTAAAGTTTTATTTTAATGAATTTTATCCTGTATAAATTCTTTTATTCTATTTTGATAATAATTTAATATAAAAAATAATAAATTCAGTTTTTGTATACTAAAGACTATATAATATATTTTTGCTATATTTATTTCTATAAAATTTGAAAAATAAAATAATCATAGATATAAATATTGAATTATTAGTGTCTTATATACATGAAATAAATAAATTTATTCTCTTTGTAGGAATATCTAGCTGATACAGATAAAACTATTATTAACCGTTAATTATAATAATATAATACTATGATTTAAAAGTGAATTTGTATAATTCATTGTTACATATAATATTTTTAGGTAATTGTCAGATAGTACTTTTGTTACTAGTATAAATAAGATATCTTAGTCCACAGTTATAGTAAAAATGATGTTAATAAGTAATAAATTTCCTATTTGAATAAGTTTTTATTCTTTTTACTGATGTGATAATTTATTTTTGTATAAATATATTGAATAGGAAATTAATTATTATTGAATAATAGTTAAAATCACTATAATTACTTTCTTAATACCTTTAATTATCACAATGCTAAATTAATTTAGCTGTTTTGATAACCGAATGACATTTTTATTATATTTAATATTTTATATATTGTTATATAATATTTAGTGCTTTTAATTTAATAGCTTTTGAATTAATAGATTAATTTTCAATATAATAATTGATTTGAAATGTATAATTTAATTTATATATTGTGGTGAATTTATTTATAATTATTAATAATTTTAATTTTATTTAAAAAAAGGAAAATACATATGAGGATCATGTTATTAATTAATTTTATTATCTGTAATTTTTATTATATGAATTTAGCCTTTGCGAAATGTAGCGCTGTTGCTGGACTACTAACAATAAGTGGAAGAGATATTATTGTAAAAAATGAAACTCCTGTTGCAACTCTATTAGATACTTTTTCATTAGGTTCTTTTCAAACTTATCGTTGTGATGATAATAATACAGCAAATATGCGAACAGGGGGAAAGGCTTATGGTGAATTTGCTACTTATATAGATGGAATTAGAGTATATAAAACTAATATAGAGGGTATTGGTTATTCGTTTGGGGTTCAATCGATGTGTGGTGATTTATCATTTCCTACTGAAGGTTGGAGAGGGGATTTAGATAATATCGCGACTTGTTGGAATGAAGACATTTGGAACCAGATAACACATAATTTTGATGTTCGGATCTATAAAATAGGCCCTACTACAGGAAGTGGTATTGTCGAAAAGAAAAAAATTGGAGCCACTATTTTAGCATTTAATAACCAAAATACATTGGCACATGAAAATTCAATTTTTTTAAGTAATTTTAGAGTTGTGACGTTGAATAATAATGATAGTAAGCCGAATAACAATGGTTCAATTGATAATAGTGGTGGCCAAAATGGAAATAGTGGGCAGGAAGGTAATAGTAGTGGGCAAGACAATAATAATGGCTCACTAGATAATAGTGATGGTCAAAATGGAAATAGTGGGCAGGAAGGTAATAGTAGTGGGCAAGACAATAATAATGGCTCACTAGATAATAGTGATGGTCAAAATGGAAATAGTGGGCAGGAAGGTAATAACAATACTAATAATAGTACTAATACCAATGAGAGTACTAACACCAATGAGAGTGCTAATACTAATGAGAGTACGAATGTTAATGAAAGTACTAATGCCAATGAAAGTACTAATATAAATAGTAGTAGTAACACTAATAGTAGTAATAATACTAATCGCAGCACCAATACCAATAGTAGTACTAACACGAATAACAGTACTAATACCAATAGAAGTAGTAATACAAATAGAAGCAGTAATATAAATAAAAGTGGTAATACCAATAATATTAAGTTTCACCATCATTATAGTCATTAAAAATAATATCACTATTTTGGTAAATAGATATCTATGAAAGCTTACAATAATAATTTATAAAATCTACAGGTAGAGTCAATTGATTTAACTCTACCTCTATTGAATATATGGTTTAAAATAACATTAGCTTAGTTGAATATATAATTAAATGATGTTTTTAATATTCCTATTATTATTTTTAAATTGTTTTAAATTTTTCTATTTTGATAAACCCTACTTTAATAAAATTATTAATTAAAAATTGAGTTATATTATAATGTGTTATTTTAAATATTAATAATTATAACTCTATTTTAATGAAGGGAAAATTTATGAGGATTATATTGATAGTTATTTTTATTATTACTTGTCTTGGTTATTCAGCTTTTTGTTTAGCTAATTTTAATGGTTTTTTTAGTTTCAATCGCTTCGTTGGTTTTGGTGCCTGCGATGCTATTAGTGGACCGCTGACAATAAATGGAAGAGATATTATTGTTCAAAATGATACACCTAATGGTACTTTGTTAGCCACCTTCATATCAGGTTCATTTAAGACTTATCGTTGTGATAATAATACTAAAAATATGATTAGTGGTGGCAAACTCTATGGTGAATTTGCAACCCTGATAAAGGGTATCAGAGTATATAAGACAAATATCCCAGGAATTGGTTATACGCTGGGTGTTCAAACAATGTGCCCAGATATGGTTTTCCCAACTAAAGGATGGAGAGATAATGTAAATAATATCGACGTTTGTTGGTCGAATAAGGTTTGGAATCAGATAACCCATAATTTTGAGGTCAGGATCTATAAAATAGCAGCTACCGCAAGTGGAATTGTTGAAAAAAAACAAATTGGCGCAACTATTTTGGCATACAAAGAGACCAGCATCTGGGCTGAGGAAAATCCAGTATTTTTAAATAGTTTTAGAGTAACAACGATAAATAATAGCAATAAGCCAAATGACAATAAGACAAATGATAATAAATCAAATGACAATAAACTAAATGGCAATATTCAATATCATCATAAACACTATCATCGACATTATCACCAACATATTTGGCCTAATAATAACAGTATAGATATTAATAAAGATACGAATAACAATGCTAATAATAACATCAATAATAATGCTAATAACAACACCAATAATAATGCTAATAACAACACTAATAACAACACCAATAATAATACCAATAATAATACCAATAACAACACTAATGATAATACCAATAACAACACCAATAATAATACCAATATCAACACTAATAATAATACCAATAACAACACTAATGATAATACCAATAACAACACTAATGATAATACCAATAACAACACTAATGATAATATCAATAACAACACTAATGATAATACCAATAACAACACTAATGATAATATCAATAACAATACTAATGATAATACCAATAACAACACTAATGATAATACCAATAACAACACTAATGATAATACCAATAACAACACTAATGATAATACCAATACCAATGATAACACCAATAACAATACTAATAATAATACCAATAACCAAGCTAATGATAAAATCAATAATGATTTATAGTTCAGATAGTAATATATTTTTAGTATAAGAGTTTATGATTTTTATCTAAATAGTCAGGTGAAATATTTTTATTAATATTTTAAATAATCTAAGTATTTTATTTCTATATGTAATAGATACATAGATAATATAAAAATATAAATTTATTTAAAAATTTTTTTAATTAATTGATTTTTATATTATTTATGATATCTATTCATAAAGTAACTAATACAATTAATGTTATTTTTTAATAAAATTTTAAATGCTAAACTTTTTTATATGAAAACTATATTTTTATTAAATTCATTTATAAATGTTAAAATTTAATTACACAAAATATACTTAATAAAAGAGGTGCTTATTAGAAAAGTGTTATTGTTTCTTTTAGCTGTATTCAGTTTTGATTATTGTGCTTTATCTTTTGCTGGATGTATTGCTGTTGGTGGGCCATTAACAATAAATGGCAGAGATATAGTTGTACATGATGATACTCCTATCGGTACTTTATTAGACACTTTTACCATCGGTTCACTACAAACTTACCATTGTGATAACAATAATACCAAAAATATGACTACCGGAGGAAAGTTGTATGGTGAATTTGCAACGACTATAGATGGTATTAGAGTGTATAAAACCAATATTGCTGGGATTGGTTATTCGCTTGGAGTTCAAACAATGTGTCGTGGTGATATGCAATTTCCAGCTAAAGGTTGGCAAGATAATATAGATAATATTGCTGCTTGTTGGTTTAGTCATACTTGGAATCAGATAACCCATAATTTTGATGTCAGGATCTATAAAATAGGGCCAACAGCAAATGGAACTGTGGCCAAGAAACAAATTGGTGCCACTATTTTGTCATATAATAACCATAATAATTGGGCAGAAGAAAATCCAGTTTTTTTAAATGATTTTAATATTACTACAATAGGCAAAAATAGTAACCAAGGTAATAGCAATAATAGTAACCAGAGTAATAAAAATAATAGTAATCAAGATAATCACCATAATCATGTTTGGCCTAATAATGGAAATAATGGCATGGATCATAACACCAACATCAATAACAATAATTTTTAATCTAGTATAAAAGGTTATTAAAATACATGTATCAGTAAGTTATTCTAGTTATAGTGTTTTATGTTTTTAATGCTTACCTAAATTATAAAATAAAATCTTTTTATATGGAAATATTAAGTAAACTATGTGTGATTTATTATTATGTTGATAATAATTAATATATTAAATCAGCAAAATAAAGCAAATAAGCTATTTTTCATTAAATAATATCTTGTTGTCGTTGCTAGCTATTTACACTTCATTGCAAGTTATAAAATTTAATATTATTTAATTTAATGAAGCTTCTATTAATAAATTAATTTATATAATTTCTATTTCTATTTGTTTATTAGTAAATCTAGTTATAACTTTAAATAATCATCATTTGAAATCTATTTTAATAAGGAACATGTTTATGAAAAATTTGCCTTTAATTATGCTACTTACTTATAGTTTTGGTTATACCACATCGGTTTTTGCTCAATGTATTGAGATTGGCGGACAGATAAAGGTTAATGGCAGAGATATTATTGTGACCGATGATATGCCTGTAGGTACATTATTAGATACGTTCACAACCGATTCAATTAAAACTTATCAGTGTTCTAACGTAAAAAATATGACTACTGGTGGAAGAGCATATGGTGAATTCGCTACAGATATTGATGGTGTGAGAGTATATAAGACAAATATTGCCGGGATTGGTTATGCATTAGGTATTAATTCAATGTGTGGGAAAATGCTTTTTCCGTCAAAAGGCTGGATTAATAATTTAGATGCTACTTCTACTTGCTGGACTAGTGGAAGTTGGAATCCAATAACACACAAATTTGCTATAAGAATTTATAAAATAGGCCCGACAGGCAGTGGCGAAGTTGCTATGAGAAGGGTTGGAGCAAGCCATCTTTTCTACGATGATACAAAAAGTTGGGCAAAAGAAAATTTGGTTTTCTTAAATTCTTTTAAGGTTACGACAATTGGTAATAACAATAGTGAGGAGGGTAATAACAATAGCGGCGGCCAAGGTAGTAACAATGGTGGTGGACAAGGTAATAACAATAGCGGCGGCCAAGGTAGTAACAATGGTGGTGGACAAGGTAATAACAATAGTAGCGGCCAAGGTAGAAACAATGGTGGTGGTCAAGGTGGTAATAATAACTGGAATGGGCAGGATAATAGGGATAGAGGTAGCCAGGGTAATAACAATGGTGAACAGGGTGGTAACCAGAATAATAATAATAACTCCGTTTGGCCTAATGGTAATGTAAATCATAATATAAATAATAACTTGGATAGAAATGTTCACTATTAAAAAGCTAATAGTTGAAATTATTCGTTTATTTGTTTAGGAATTTTTATATTTCAGCTGGTAGTTTTTCCTTATAGGTAGAATTTATTGTGATAATTCTACCTACATTATACCAAATACCTATTGTAAACTAATAAATAGATATAATAATTTTAAAGTTATCTGAAATTTTATTGTATTAACTATTTTACATAATGCTTGTGTTAAAGTATGTGAGCAATTTTATTTAGGTTAGGCATTTGAAATATTAAAAATAAAGTTACTTCATTGAACTATTACTTATAGTGATAATTGTAATTCAGTTCACTTTAAATAAGAAAATATTAATTAGCAATTTGTGCTGTTTATAAAAAGTAACAAAATGTATTTTTTGATTAGAATATATTTTTTTATGTTGAATTAATAAAAAAATAATCAATATTGATTAATAGAAAATTACAGATAATTCTGATAGTTATCTTTTTTTTATTTTTCTATTAATAATATCAAAAAGTTATACTGTTTTTATAGTTAACTTATTGAATAAATTATTTATTTTTCTTATTTAAAATATGATGTTAATGGTATTTTTCTACTGGCGAAAAGATTTTATGCATTAGTGAAAAAGAAAAATTTTTCTTATATATTAAATTGTTATGACCAATTACCGTGTATAGAAGAAAAATATTTTGCTAATTTTAATGAGTATTTTGTTATTTATAAGTGAAATTTAGCAAAATGTAGGTGTAATAAACTAAATCCACTAATTTTGTTGGGTTTTATTGTTGATGTTAAATAGTTTTGTGGGATTTAATATTAATATTAATGAATAATATAAACATTTATTTCTTTTTTATTCATTATGATTGATATTGATGACTGAAAATTGCATAATTAAAAAAATTTACAGATAGTGATTTAACATTCATTAACTGTAAGTATTTTTTATCGATGAATTTATTTAAAGCGATATTTATCTAAACCCTTATAATAGCAAATACAAAATAAATTGTTTATTTATAGTTACTTCGTTTCACCTATCAATTTATTCTTATTTAATAAAAATAAATATTACCGTTAAGAAATTATTTCATAATGCTATCTTTTTTTTTATAAATAATAATAGATCGATGTTGTATTAATAATATGGAGGTATTTATGAAATTCCCATTAGTACTGTTAGTTATTAGTGTTATTCCTGTTGCTGCTAATGCTGCTCCGACAATCACTTTCCAGGGAGAGGTAAGTGCACAAACATGTGAAACCGAAGTTAATAAAGAGACTAATTCAATAGTTCTTTTACCTAACGTTTCTGTTACTCAGCTATCTAGCTCAGGTAGCACTGCTGGCTTAACACCATTTACAGTGACAATAAAAAATTGTACTGCACCAACTAGTGGTAATATTGATATTAAAACAAAATTTTTAGGGCACAATGTAACCACTGCGGGTAATTTAGCGAATTTGGTAACTTCTGCTGATAATGGGGCAGAAAATGTTGCAATTCAGATTACTACCAATGAAAGTGGAACAACGCCGGTGGTATTAAATGGTGTGACTAGTGTTCCAGGTTTAGTGCTTAAAAAAGATGAAACTACAGCTTCTCATACATTTGGAGTGCAATATATTTCTGAAAATGGTAACGCAAAGGCCGGCCAGGTAAAAGCCATGGTTGAATATACAGTAGGTTATTTATAATTTCTGCTGATCATTTTATTTTAAGCTGAAAATAGCAATGTTTTCAGCAATCATTGATTTTAGAGAAATTATTAATTACTAACTATTTATTAAATATAATTTTGTTACTGATATTTATTGACTATAAAGTAATGATTATTTGGATTTTAAAATGAGTAATATATTAACTTCATTTATTGCTATTATCATATTGTTTTTTACTAGTTTAATGCCTTATGGCCATGCTAGTGTGGTAATGACAGGAACGCGTATTATTTATTATGAAGGAATGAAAGATAAAACCATACAATTATCTAATAATGATAATCATCCGAATGTTATTCAAGTTTGGTTGGAGAATAGTAATAAGAATTCAAGCAATGAAATGACAGAGACGCCTTTTATTGTTAATCCGCAAATTTTTCGGATAGAAGCTAAATCAGGACAAATAATACGACTAATGTCTGTAGATAATAAACTTCCTAAAGATAGAGAGTCCCTTTTCTATTTTAATTTTAGTCAGGTTCCAGCTTTTAATGAGCAACAGCATCAGGCTAATAAATTAGTATTATTATTTAATACACGAGTAAAAATTTTTTATCGGCCTAAAAACTTGTCAGATGATATAAATCAACTGGCGGATAAACTGATATTTAAACAGAGTAATGAGCAAATAGTTGTTGAAAACCCTACTGGGTATTATGCCGTTGTTCATTCTGCGATATTAATTGCTAATGGCCAGTCATTTAAATTAGCTGATTCTATTATGTTATCACCTAAAACAACCACACAATGGAAATTACCAAGAGCCATAAACCGTAACGCAAAAAATATTATACGCCTTACTCTATTAAACGATTATGGTGTGGATGTTGTTACTGAATTACCTTTATCAGCTCAATAATAATCAAAGATAAATATATTTTATTTTGCTATTTTTATTTGTTAGTAGGAAATTAAGTATGAATTGCCCTATTGGATTACTAAAGATTTATAAGTCTATGTTAATAGGGCGAATGGTATTTTGTCATTTCCGACCGACAAAATATGTATTATTATTAACTTTTGTTCCTACTTTAGTCTATTCAACAAATGAGACTTATACTTTTGATCCAACTTTATTTCGTGGTGGGGTAGTAAGCCCGACAATGTTAGCTCAATTTAATCAGGCTAATTCAATTATTCCTGGTAAATATAAAGTAGATATTTATATTAATAATCATTTTTTTCAATCTAAAGAAATAACTTTTGTTAAAAATAAAAGTCACACAGTTGGCCCATGTTTTAATTTAACGACGATCAAGCAAGCAGGTATAATAGTAAAATCAACTAATAAAATATCTGATCAAAGTTGTATTTTTTTGCCTGAATATATTGCTGGTAGTAGAGTAAAATTAACTTTGTCAGATTTACGACTTGACTTAACCGTCCCTGATGATGGATTACAGAATATTCCAAGAGGTTATATTAATCCTAATTTATTAGATGCGGGTAATTCTATTTTTTTTCTTAACTATATTGGAAATTATTATCATATTAATAATGACAACAATGTTAAAGATCAAGATACTGCTTATCTCTCTTTTAATGGCGGCATAAATTTTGGTATATGGCAATATCGGCAACAATCCAATTACACATATTCGCGCCTATCGGGCGCTAAATGGAGTAACATCCGTAGTTATTTGCAACGGCCTCTTCCCACTATCGCAGGGATGCTGTCATTCGGTCAACTGGTTACCCAAGGAAAATTCTTTTCTGGTTTGAATTTTAATGGGTTAGCCCTTGCCAGTGATGAGCGGACTTTACCTGATTCCTTGCGTGGTTATGCGCCGGTTGTACAAGGAGTCGCTAATACAACGGCAACCGTCACTATTAAACAAAATGGTAATCAAATTTACCAAAAGACAGTTTCACCGGGTGCTTTTTCGATTACCGATCTCTACCCTACTAGTTATAACGGTGATCTTGATGTGGAAATTAGCGAGGCAGACGGTTCAGCCAGGCGTTTTAGTGTGCCATTTTCAGCGGTTCCTGAATCGCTTCGCCCCGGTAGTTATCGTTATAATTTTTCTGTAGGTCGAACACGTAATATTGGCCAAGATTCGGTTTTTGCTGATGCTATTTATCAGTATGGCTTGAGTAATAGTTTCTCTATTAGTACAGGTTTGCGAGTTGCTGATAAATATCAGGCCATTATGTTAGGGGGTGTCTATGGTAGTCGATTTGGAGCCCTAGGGTTTAATACCACTTATTCTAATTCAGTTGTTCCTATCGATAATCAATCAGCTGATAGTTCTATACGTCTTCAAGGTTGGATGGCTAATCTGTCTTATAGCCGCACTTTTAATATAACCAATACTACAATTTCATTGGCTGGTTATCGTTATTCGACAGACGGTTATCGCGAACTTTCAGATGTTTTAGGCATCCGTGAAGCCGTTACTCGTGGCACAGCATGGAGTTCTTCAACTTATAGACAACTTAATCGGCTTGAACTGACCTTAAGTCAGCAATTAGATGAATTTGGTAATCTATTTCTTTCAGGCTCAATCCAAAATTATCGCGATAACCGTCCGCGCGATAGTCAGTTGCAATTAGGTTACAATAAAGCGTTTGATAATGGTTTAACAATGAATGTTGTTGTTGCTAGACAGCAGTTGGCCGAATCAAGTGGACATCTAGGTAAAGAAGAGACCTCCACCTCTGTTTCTGTCTCTTTTCCATTGGGTAGTCAATATTCTAGTTATACACCGACAGTAAGTAGTAGTTATACCCATGGTGGAAATATCGGTGATCAATATCAGGTAATGTTGTCAGGAACGGCAAATGAACAACAAAAACTAAATTATAGTGTTGGCGCCAGTTATGTAAGGCAGTATGACCAATCTACTGTTAATGGTAGCTTACAGAAACGTTTTTCTAATACTAATTTGAGTATTAATGCATCTAAGGGCAAAAACTATTGGCAGGTTGGCGCTAATGCTCAGGGCGCTTTAGCGCTTCATAGTGGCGGGATTACGTTTGGCCCTTATTTAGGAGATACCTTTGCTTTAGTTGAAGCTAAAGGCGCATCTGGTGCGGCTGTATTAAATGCACAAGGAACAGTAATTGATGACAATGGCTATGCATTAGTCCCATCTATAACGCCATATCGTTATAATAAGATTATTATTGATCCACAAGGAATGGCGGAAAATTTTGAATTAAATGAGAATGAAAAACAAGTGGCTCCTTATGCTGGCGCCGCGGTTAAAGTCATGTTTAAAACCCGTGCAGGTTATGCCTTATTGATTAAAGCACAGCTAACCGATCATTCTCTTTTGCCGATTGGCACGGAAGTTTTTGACCAAGAAAATAATGTGATTGGCATGGTTGGTCAAAATAATCAAATGTATGTCAGAACTGAACAAGCTTCAGGTACGTTACTATTAAAATGGGGAGAGACGGCCTCTGAACGCTGTTATCTAGATTACTCACGTACGGGTCAGGCATTAGCTAAACAGCCTATTACAAAATTAACGGCTATGTGCGTTCAACGCTAACCCGCAAGTGGAGAGAGATAATGAAATATACCTCTAATTGGTTAAGAACATGTTTATTAATCATAATCCTTTTTACTATATCGTTCGTTGTGAGCGCAAATTGTAGAATAACGGGTGTTTCTCAGACTGAAGATAATCGTTCAGCCCAGATGCTCTTTGGTCGCGTTAATCTAACGGATACTTATTTTCAGCCGGTTGGTTCTTTACTTGCTTCTATCGTTGTTCCACCAACCGCTTATACTTTTGGTGGCGCGAATGCCTCTTCGGTATTATGGATCTGTGATGAGGCTGATCTGCCTCAGCTTTATTTTCTGGTAGCAACCAATGGTGATGATAGAGTCGGTGGATTTCATGAAACGGGTCTTATTGATGGATTGCCTGGTGTATATGCATCTTGGCTTGCTTATGTTGGTATAAAACAAACCATGGCAGGTGTTGTGGTGCAACGTAGTTGGAAAAGGGTTCCGCTTACAACTTATTTACTGGTTGAAGGAAGCCAACCAGGAAAAGGTAAAATACATATTCGATTACAAGATATCCCGCCAATGCAAGTGGAACTCTATCGTGTTAGTACAATTCCAGCCAGTAATGCGGCTTCAAATTATTGTGGTGGGCTAGGTACACGCGGATTAGGTTATGCCAGTGCAACTGGCACAAATTATCAATGTACCCAACCGAATGCTTATATTCAATTTGTTGGCCCGGGAATTGTACATGATAACGAAGGCGAAGATTCTGCCTATAAATTTCGTTTTTGGGGAGTAGATAATGGCTTTGGCTATGGTTTGCGTCAGTCTGTTACGCTGAGTAACAACGCCACTTGTGTGGCAAGAAATGCGACACCATTAGTGCTTTTTCCGACTATTTCTAGCCAAGAGTTATTGGCAGGTGG
The DNA here is from genome assembly GCF_029873475.1 of Arsenophonus sp. aPb. Lineage (NCBI taxonomy): Bacteria > Pseudomonadati > Pseudomonadota > Gammaproteobacteria > Enterobacterales > Morganellaceae > Arsenophonus > Arsenophonus sp. aPb. The sequence continues at coordinate 2,911,130 of NZ_CP123499.1, read as the reverse complement.
TACCAGAGAAGCTGATATCTCTGTCCAAATCGAATGTAGTGATAATGTGAACTCAGGTACAACAGGAGGGCAAACAGCGATTGGTATTCAGGTGTCACCCGGTGCTTATCGCGCTGCACAAGGATTAAATTTAATTAATTCCCAAGGTGGTGTAATGGCTCTAGTTTCAGATAATTATGGCGTTGATCCTACATTAGCAACCGGAGTGGGTATTACCTTACGTAATAGCGTTACTCAACAACCGATGGTATTTGTAGCTCAACCCGGTATTACTGGTATGGGGCCAAGTGGAGAAAATGCCGGTTGGTATCCTGTGCTTAGAGATGCTAAAAATTTGGGGCCTTCCGTTTCTGGTTATACACATTACTTACACTCATACACAGCAGTATTGCAGCAATTGCCAGGTCAAGTTATTAAACCAGGAAAAATACATGCTACGGCATATGTATTGGTAAAAGTACAATGAAGCGATTAACGGTTTTTGTAGCATACTTATCACTATTCTGGTTGATAACAGGAAAAGCCGGGATCATGGCCAATATGACCCGAGTTATTTACCATCAAGGTGATAAAGAACGTTCTATATTGTTAGCTAATACTAATAGCTATCCGGTTATTGTCCAAAATTGGGTTGATCATGGTGAAGCCGATCCACAGACAGAAACACCTTTTGTGGTGCTTGCTTCGATTTTTCATCTACCGGCGCAAAAGATCCAAGCGATTAGGATTATTTATAATGGTGATTATTTGCCCGCTGATAGAGAGTCAGCTTTTTGGTTAAATTTGTATGAAATACCGCCTAATTTGCATGATCAAGCGTTAAATCAGGATAATCCTAAAGTAAGCTTGGCAATGAATACCCAATTAAAATTGTTTTACCGCCCGACAAAACTGGCTGATTTTCCTGCTAAGTTAGCAGATAAAATTACCTTCAAACTGCAACAAAAAGGCGAAGAATGGGTATTAGTCTGCAAAAATCCATTACCTTTTCATATTTCTTTCTCACAAATCTTTTTTGAGAGTCCGCATAAGCGCTATTTGATTAAACAAGAGATGGATATGATGAGCCCGCCATTTTCAGAGCGTATATATCATTTTGAACAATCCTTTTCTCAGCAGGCTGGACGGATAGTTTTTTCATATATAAATGACGCAGGTTTTTCTATTCGAGAAGTAGCTACTTTTCAAACACCCTAGTTTGCTTGCTTATATCAATAGTTAAAAACTATAAATCTAAACTTTATGTTGGTAATTAACTTTTATTTAACAAAAGAGCATCTTGTATTTGCTTGCTGTTGCTTGGGTATCATTGGTTGATTAGTTTGTTCCTGTTGCGGAACAATATAATTAAGGCCTAATATTTCACTGGTGTATCGGCGAATCTGATTAAGTAATGTTGGATTTTGTTCTAAATGCTGGCCATAAGATGGAATGATTTCATGCAATTTGGCATTCCACTGATTTTTGACTCTATCGGGAAACGCTCTCTCTAATAAATTTAACATAATATAAGGGGAGGTTGATGCGCCAGGTGAAGCGCCAAGCAAACCAAAGACGGTCTTATCATTTGAGATAAAAGTTTCAGTACCAAACTGTAATGTAACGGGTTTGTTTTTGGCATTCTTTATGATTTGCACTCGTTGCCCAGCGATAACTAATTTCCAATCTTCTTTTTTGGCGTTGGGATAATATTCTAACAAAGACTGATAACGTTCTTCATCATTTAACATTAATTGACTGACTAAATATCTCACTAAATCTAAATGTTTGATGCCAATAGCAATGATGGAAATTATATTACTGTCATTAGTAGCAGCAAAAAGATCGAGTTGGCTACCATATTTGAGAAATTTATTTGAGTAAGTGGCAAAAGGTCCAAATAGCACATATTTTTTACCCTCTAAATAGCGCGTATCAATATGAGGAACTGACATAGGGGGAGCGCCAAGTGCTGGTTTTCCATAAACTTTTGCTGTATGCCTATCTACCACCTCAGGATTATCGGTAACCAGAAATTCACCACCGACCGGAAATCCGGCATACTGTTTTGCTTCTTCTAACCCTGTGTATTGTAATAATTTAATTGTTGCACCGCCGGCACCAATAAAAACTAAACGCGTTTTTATATGACTCTCTTCGCCGGTTGTAAGATTTTTAAAACCGATACTCCAAGTGCCATCATCATTACGACTAATTGCGTTCACTTCGGTTCTGGTTTGTAATTTGAAGTTTGGATGTTTAAGCAGATTGGCAACTAACTGACGAGTTATTTCACCATAGTTTACATCAGCGCCAATATCCATACGTGTTGCTGCAACAGGTTGTTTTTCATCTCTTCCTTCTATAATTAGTGGTGCCCACGATTTAATCTCGTCCAATGAGGTAGAATATTTCATGCCATAAAACATAGGATTTTTGATCATAGCTGCATAGCGTTTTGCTAAGAAATTAACGTCATCTTTTCCCCAAACAAAGGCAATATGTGGCACAGGATTTATAAAAGTTTGAGATTGGTGAAGAACGCGATGTTTTAGTTGATAAGCCCAGAATTGTTTAGAAATTTCGAATTGATTGGCAATTTCTATGGCTTGAGTGATATCGATTTGCCCATTTTTTTCTGGTGTATAGTTCATTTCCATAAAGCCTGAATGACCGGTACCGGCATTATTCCAGCCATTAGAGGTGTCACCGGCAATACTATCTAGTCGCTCATACATGCGGATTTGCCAATCTGGTTGCAATTCCGCTAAGTATGTTGCTAATGTGGCACTCATGATACCAGCACCGATAAGTACAATATTAACAGTAGGTTCATTGGTTGAAGTTTTGATCGGGTATGAAGCTGTCGGCCTAAATAAATAAATTAATAAAATAATTATTAATAAACCAATAATCACAGCTGTATATTTTAATGATCTCTTCATATGAAAATGTACCTTAATTATCGATGATCACATCAAACATAAAAATTAATTATGGTATTCTGTTGCTCGCTGCGCAATAATTATATATTAAATGCTTTAATTTATTGTTTTATATAAATTATTCTTATATTTTTGATTGTTAAATAGTAGTAAAAGTTTAATTTTTTATAAAAAATACTTATAATTAGGTATAAATAAAGCACGTTTAGTGTTCTAAAAATAAGTAATAAAGATAAAAACAGTGATAATACTACTTAACTGCAAGTATTTTTATGCTGATAAAATAGGCGAAGTTGGTGATAATACTGTTATTAATCAAACTTTAATCGGTAAATTGTTTTTTCATCGTTACTTTATTATTAAAATAAATAATATTCATAATGATTAAATAAATTTTTATTACTATTTTGACGACCCTGGGGTAGATGTAGAGGAATAAAATGATGGAACTCTTAATTGGTGTATTGGTTACGATTGGTATAGGTCGTTATATTATTAAAGGCTATTCAGCTACCGGTGTTTTAATGATTGGCGGCATATTGCTGCTTATTATCAGCGCTATTATGGGAAAAAATATATTACCTAACGATGTGCCAGTGACGGGTTGGAAAACCACCGATATTTTAGAATATATCAAATACTTACTGATGAGCCGTGGTGGTGATTTAGGCATGATGATTATGATCTTATGTGGTTTTGCTGCCTATATGACCCATATTGGAGCTAATGATGTTGTGGTAAAAATAGCGTCTAAGCCATTACAAATGATCAATTCACCCTATGCACTGATGGTTGCGGCGTATATTGTTGCTTGCTTAATGTCACTGGCTGTGTCTTCAGCGGCTGGACTAGGCGTCTTATTGATGGCGACCCTATTTCCGATTATGGTTAATGTCGGCATTAGCCGTGGCGCTGCTGCAGCAATTTGTGCCTCACCTGCTGCAATAATTTTGGCTCCTACATCAGGTGATGTAGTTTTAGCAGCAAAAGCATCAGGCATGCCACTAATCGATTTTGCTTTTAAAACCACGTTACCTATATCGATTATTGCTATTATTGCGATGGCCATTAGCCACTTTTTTTGGCAACGCTATCTTGATAAACGGGAACAAGTAAAAATAGAAAAACTTGATGTTAATGAAATTAAGACCAAAGCGCCTGACTATTATGCTATTTTACCTTTTACACCCATTATTGGGGTATTAATTTTTGATGGTAAATGGGCACCTCAATTACATATCATTACCATTATTGTTGGCTGTATTATTCTAACAAGCTTGATTGAATTTGTGCGCTATTTTAAAGTAAAAACAGTGTTTGATGGGTTAGATATTTGTTATCGTGGTATGGCGGATGCATTTGTCTCAGTTGTCGTACTGCTGGTGGCTGCCGGGGTATTTGCCCAAGGGTTAAGTACTATCGGTTTTATTACCTCTTTGATTAATTTATCACAATCTTTTGGCTCTGGCGCTATTATTATGATGATTGTGCTGGTGGTGATTACTATGTTGGCGGCAATGACGACAGGTTCCGGTAATGCACCATTTTACTCTTTTGTTGAATTGATCCCACGGTTAGCCGCACAAATGGGCATTAATCCAACTTACCTAGTTATCCCTATGTTACAGGCCTCTAATCTTGGTCGAACAATGTCTCCGGTGTCAGGTGTGGTGGTTGCTGTGTCAGGGATGGCGAAAATATCACCTTTTGAAGTGGTTAAACGTACGTCTATTCCAGTTTTAGTTGGATTATTGGTTGTTATTATTGCGACTGAAGTTTTAGTTCCAGTTCATCCTGTATAAATTTTCCCTTTGACATCAAATCCGGCTCCATGCTTGTCATTGTGTTCCGGCTTTGATGATCAGGTGTTTTAGCCGTATTTTAACCTCATAGCCAGGATCGATTTTTATCATTAACTATCCACATCCTGACGATCTATTTGATAGCTAGTGTAAATTCTCCATGCAAGGTAATTAATCATGTTTTTGCTAACAGAATTGATAATTGGCGCAATTTTGGGATTAGTCATTAGCTTAACGGGCGTTGGCGGGGGAGTTATTGTATTACCGGTTTTAACCTATTTTTTTGGTATGGATGCCTTGTCTGCGGTTGCAACCGCCAATTTTCTTTCTATGCTGATGAAAATCTCATCTTCTTATATGCATTTTCGTTTAGGCAATGTTCCAATTAAAAGTGCTGTGGTTGTGTTAGCTATTATGATACCAGCCACAGTATTGACAAGTTTTCTAGTAAGTTATTTTAGTCAATGGCAAGGTTATCAACCGCAAGTTGAATTAGCCATTAATATCTTTATTGTAGTCGCGATTATTTATTCCCTTTTTCTCTTTATCTATCGTATATTTTTTGCATTTTCTTTAAATCAATTTGAAGAAAATAACACTATTGATATAAGGTCTTTATGGTTGCCGGCTATCAGTGCTGGGGTAGTACTGGGTGCTACTGGAGTAGGTGGTGGTGTTGTTGTATTGCCACTATTATTACGGTATTTAAAATTATCTATCAAACAAGCAATTGGTACCGCAATTTTTGTCACCACTATTTTGTCAGGTTCATCAGCAATTGCCTATATGCGGGATGGGCATACTCATATTGTTCTGGCATTTACCCTATGCATAGGGTCATTGATGACTATCCCGCTGGCCAAATATTTAATGTTGCATTTATCTGATCGTGTTTTGCAGTATCTAACGTTATTATTTATTTTATCAAGTGCCATAATGATGAGTATAAAATTATGGCACTATTTTTAACGACTAAAAATATAAGAACCCACCGTTTTTGGAATTTCAACACTTTGATACATAAGTAATCCCACAATGGTTAACACTATTCCGCCAATTAACATTATCCCTAAAGTCCAGTAAGGACTGATTTTAAATCCTTGCCATTTTGAATAGCGAATTGCTAGATGACGAGCACTATGGACCAGTAATGCAATTCCACTAATTGTTATTGCAGTTCCTAAGGCCATGATTAGTGCGGCAATAATCCCCCAAAAATAAACACCAATTACATAGGAAAAAAGTAGAACAATTAGTGCGCCAGAGCAGGGACGTGATCCCATTGCGGCAATGACTGCAAGTTGAGTTCGCCAATTGCCTTGTAATTCTTCATCAGACAATACGTGTTTGTGGCCACAATTGCAGTCAGGAGAATGTTGATGTTGGGTGGGCGAATGAATTTTAGTAAATTGATAAGGAGCATGCCGAGATTTTTTAAATATCTTTCTTAGTCGAGAAATTGCTTTTAGACATAATAGCAGACCAAGGATAAAGACCAAGCCGTAACTTAATTTTTCTAACCAAAAGCTACTTAGATGTAAGTGTCGGCTAGATAGCTGGAACAATCCTAGAACAATGGATGTTAAAAGAATAGCAATAGATCCCTGTAATAAGGATGCTAATAGCGTAAGGGTAAGGCTTTTTTTTAGTCTTGAAGAGTGGGTGGCAATATAAGTGGTAATAATGATTTTGCCATGTCCTGGTCCCAAAGCATGCAATAAACCATATAAAAAGCTAAAACCAACCAGTAATAATCCTGCTTCAGTTGGCGAGTTTGCCACACGAATCAGAAGAGACGAAAGATGTTGATTAAGTTCCCGCTGCCAAGTGATCGCTAGTTGTAACCCAAGATGCCAATATTTGTACAGATAAAATGACAATACAATAAAAACGGAACTAAATAATCCGATTACTATAAAGTATTTTTTATTAAATGAATTGATTGCAGGCTTACTAGGCATTATTGACATGTTATGTTTACCTTTTGCGCAAATTGTTGGCCGAGACTAAGGTCTTCTTGAGGTGTTTCTCCTTTATCAAGAGAAAGGGCGTAATCGATCATCGATGTGCTGGGCTTAGGTGTTATCAGTTGAATTTGGCATTGAGATAAGGTATCAGTTAGCGATGAAATTTGCTTTTTGCTGCGATAAGTCATATCAACATAATAACTCGGGTCATAAGTCATTACGGTTAATGTCTTACTCGTTAAAGGTTCTGGTTTAGCTAATTCTAACGTAAAAGAGAGTACAGCTTGGTTGCCTTTGCGTGATAAGTGATACTCTTTAGGGTAAAAGCGAAATTTTATTAACTTATTCTTATCATATAGAGAGGTAAAATAGTGTTGCTTAATAATATTAGCCATGACTTCAGCACTTAATTGCTTCCACACTTGATCACTTTCTTTTGCCTGTTGTGCATCATAAAGTAAATCTGCTGATGTCATGGGATCCATAACCCAAGTCATTTTCATCGCAATGAGGTTACCATCTTTTATTTGGAATTGGTTTTGCATATCAATAAAACTGTGGGGATGAGCAAAAACAGTTATCGAATAGCATAATGTCAACGCAGCTAGCAAACGTTGCAAAAAAATTTTCACTATGGTCACTAATTTGTAATAACACATTTGAGCCATCAAGTAGGATAATTTGATTAACCGAAAATAGCATATTTTATGCTATCAATTTTCTTTGATAATTAAATGTTACTTTGCTATTTAATCGGTTAAAAGGTTTATTACTTATATTTACTTAAAATTTTCCGCAATATTGAATTATATTTCCTTTAATAATAAATATATTGTCGTTTAAACCAGCTGGTTCAGTCATAAGTAGATTAATCAATCGCTTTATTCGATCGATATTTTCGCATTAATAGTTTTTACAAATGATAAATGTTTATATCGAACGTTTTAAACGATTGGAAGTCATTTAAGTTATTAGGTTAAAAATAGAAGAACAAGGAAGTTTAATGATACAAGGATGTATTTATAAAATGTTAGTCAGCAAGGGCAAAATGAAGCGATGGAAAAATAGTATTTATTTTTTTAAGCTAATTTTAATTGAAATTGGTGACTATCTAATTAGTCACCCCGGAATAGCGTTACTTAAAGTGGTTGGCTAATTAAAAAAATTTTACTTATTTGCCGGTACTTCAGATGAATGATGGGTTGATATTTTCCACTCTTTACCATCCCAAACGTAGGTAAATGTATAACGAGCGGAAACTGTGGATTTATCTTTAAAGGTAAAAGTATAAGTACCGATATCTATAGCTTTATTGCAACCAATACGAATAGTTCGGTTATCAATTTTTCCTACCGGTTTTTTGGCTAAAAAGTGTTTGAAATAATCGATACGTTCAGCATCGGTTAAACGAACCTGATTTGATATAGTTGGTAATAAGACTGCATCCGCGAGATAGTTTGCCGAAACTTTTTTTGCATCGCCACTTTTCAATGAATCATTCCAGCGATCAAATAAACTAGCAATTTGTTGTTGATCTACCTTTATACATTTGTGTGTTTTCTCAAGAGCATATGTATAGCTAGAAAGTAAAATTAATGGAATAGTTAAATAATTCAGTTTTCTCATAAACGTCTCGCTAGTAAGTATTATTTTTTATGATAATTTAGTGTAATTATTATTTCATATCGAAATAATTTTTTATACGTTTAGTAACCTATTTCAGCAATAGTCAGAATCGGTAAAAAGATTGAAATTTTCACGGAAATGTTTCCAAGCCTAGTCTTTTAAAATTTTAATTTATAAATTCATGTACTGTAGAGTTTGCAGTCATTCGTCCGTATTTGATGGCTGATAATATAGACGAACTGGAACGAGCGGTTACTACCCTGTCTGTAAGTTAAATTAATCAATATTGATAACAAATCTAAAAGCCAGATGGTTAGATACAATCTGGCTTTATTATTAGATTAGTTCTGATTAGAGTTTGATGATAGCAATAATAGCAATAACGCTAATGATGGCAGCAGCACCATAAAAAATCCATTTACCGGCCGGAATTGCTATTTTTAGATCATGCATGCCATGATGAAGTCGATGTAGCCCACACCAAATAGGCAAAATGATCATTAATAGCAAAAAAATACGACCAATAAAGCTTTGGCAAAATGTCAGAATGCGTTCATAACTGAACATTTCTGGTGCTAAACCTAAAGGAATTAAAATTGCTAGCAAAAGAATAATAGCGGGAGAGACAATTGCACTCCACATACCCCCAGCACCAAATAATCCCCAAAAAATAGGTTCATCAGAACGTTTAGGAGGGTGATTCATCATTGTTCTCCTTAGGTTATATTAGCGCTATAGCTAAGATAATGATTGTTACTAGAAAAGTGATACCCCAGAGTAATTTTATGATGCTTTCTTGGGCTATTTTTTTATTTTTTATCACAATATTGACCGCTTTAGGCGCCAGTTCAAACCAGGTTTTTGTATGAAATAAAGTCGCTATTAAAGTGAAAATATTAATTAGTAAAACGATAGGATTATGGAGCAAGGCAACATAATTAGACCAATTTTCAGGACCGGCTTGTAATGAAAAAACGCCATAAAGCACGACTAAGCTAAACCAAATTTGTGGGATGGCAGTTGCTTCACGGATAACATAAAAACGATAAAATTCAATCTGTTGCCACCAATTTGATGACATTTCGCGAACATAGGGCTTACGTTTTGTCGTCATTTTTTTTCCTTAGCTTGGTTTCAACATAGCGATAATAAAATCTTCAGCACTTGCTGCTTTTCCTTGTTGAATTGCCGCGGCAGGATCAACATGTTTAGGACATACTTCAGAGCAGTAACCGACAAATGTACAACTCCATACCCCATTATCGCTATTTAGTAATGGCATGCGTTTTTTTTGGCCTTTATCGCGATTGTCGAGGTTATAACGTTGTGCCAGTGTGATCGCCGCGGGGCCGATAAATTCAGGATTAAGACCAAATTGAGGGCAAGCTGCATAACAGAGACCACAATTAATACAGCCAGAGAATTGATGATATTTCGCCATTTGACTAGGTGTTTGTTTATTAGGGCCATCACTAACTTTACGATTATTACCAATAATATAGGGTTTAATCGCTTCAAGGCTCTCAATAAAATGGGTCATATCTACCACTAAATCTCTTTCGATAGGAAAATTTCCCAATGCTTCTACTTTTAAACCATCTGTATAGTCCCGTAAAAAAGTTTTGCAGGCTAATTTAGGCACTTGATTAACCATCATACCGCAAGAGCCACATATGGCCATCCGACAAGACCAGCGGTATGAGAGATCCGATGCTAAGTGGTCTTTAATATAACCGAGAGCATCCAGCAAAGAGGTTTGTTCGTCATAAGGAACCTCATAAGTGACAGGATATGGGACATCGTCTGTTTCAGGATTATAGCGAATGATCTCCATTTTCAGTATTTTTATCTTAGCCATTCGCCTGCTCCTTATTTGCTTGCTCTTGTGCTGTTGCTTCACCACCATATACGCGTTTAGCTGGTGCTAATTTGGTAATTTTCACATCACGATAAGCTATATGCGGTGCGCCTTGTGAATCGTAATAGGCAAGAGAATGTTTTAGGAAATTAACATCATCACGTTCAGTACAGCCTTCATCCAGACGCTGATGGGCGCCACGAGATTCTTGGCGATAGAAAGCAGAGTGAGCCATGCATTCCGCTACATCAAGACTAAATCCTAATTCGATAGTATAGAGCAGAGCAGTATTAAAGACGCTGCTATGATCTGTAATTTCAATATGTTTAAAGCGTTCTTTAAGTTCGGCTAATTTATTTATGGTTTTTTGCATTAATTCTGGTGTTCGATAGATGCCACAACCTTCCTCCATTGCTATGCCCATTTCATCTCGGATGTTAGCCCAATTCTCTTTACCTTTTTGGTTGAATAGTTTGGTTAAATTGGTTTCAATTTCACGCGCTTTTAATTCAATGGCATTATTATTTGCTGGAGAGACTTCAGTGGCATATTTTGCTGCTTCTGTGCCAGCTAATCGCCCAAAAACGACTAATTCTGCTAATGAGTTAGAACCTAGGCGGTTTGCACCATGTAAGCCAACAGATGAACATTCTCCCACAGCAAACAGACCTTTAATTGATGTTTCACATTTCTGATCCGTTTCAATACCCCCCATTGTATAGTGCGCGGTTGGGCGAACAGGGATAGGATCGGTAACGGGATCGACGCCGACATAAGCTTTGGCTAATTCACAAATAAAGGGCAGGCGCTCATGTAGTTTCTCTGCACCCAGATGGCGTAAGTCAAGATGTACGACATCACCGCGAGATGATTTTATTGTGCGGCCTGCACGCCACTCATGCCAAAAAGCTTGAGAAACCTTGTCTCGTGGACCTAATTCCATATATTTATTTTCTGGTTTACCCAGTGGCGTTTCAGGCCCTAAACCATAATCTTGCAGATAACGATAGCCATCTTTGTTGATGAGGATCCCGCCTTCGCCTCTACAGCCTTCAGTCATAAGTATTCCAGAGCCTGGCAAGCCAGTTGGATGGTATTGGACAAATTCCATATCACGTAATGGAATACCATGACGCAACGCAATACCCATGCCATCACCGGTAACAATTCCACCATTAGTATTATAACGGTAAACACGACCCGCTCCGCCGGTAGCCATAATAACGGCATTTGCGTTAATTTGAATATGTGTGCCCTCCATCATATGAATAGCGACTAGGCCATGTACGCGTCCTTCATCAACAAGAATGTCTAACACAAAATGTTCATCAAAACGTTGGATTTGTGGGTATTTGAGTGAGGTTTGAAATAAAGTATGTAACATATGGAAGCCGGTTTTATCAGCGGCAAACCAAGTGCGCTCGATCTTCATTCCACCAAAGCGACGAACGTTCACTGTACCATCTTTTTTACGACTCCATGGACATCCCCATAATTCCAGTTGTGTCATTTCGGTTGGGCAATGTTTGACAAAATATTCAACTACATCTTGTTCACATAACCAATCTCCGCCTGAAACCGTATCATTAAAGTGATAATCATAGGTATCATGGGATTGAGCGATTGCAGCTGCGCCACCTTCTGCAGCAACTGTATGACTGCGCATGGGGTAGACTTTTGAAATTAAAGCAATTTTCAGATGAGGATGAGCTTCAGCAGCAGCAATTGCCGCCCTTAAACCAGCTCCACCTGCTCCTATTATGGCTAAATCTGCATTAAAAGTTTGCACACTATGCTTCTCCATTACTATTTGAAATAAACTTCATGTTGTTATGGCATTGTTATTTAATTATGATTAATAATTAACAATAAATTATTATTAAGCAATTTATAACAAATTGTTACTGACAGAGATTTGATTCAGGTACAAGTTTTCTAGGATTTTGCTTATAAAAAGTGAGAGCTAATAGATTTGTTTTAAAAATTAGCTATTTTTGATCATAAAATGAGTATAATTAAGTTTATATGTTATCTTATTAACTGAGTGGATTTTGAGTTGGTTTTTATTTTTTATTGATAAAGATTTTAAATAAATTTCAAACAATCACTAGTAGCAAGTTTTGTTGCTAACTTAATAAATAATATAAAATTTATTTAATAAAAATAGTATAATTATGTGCTTATTTATTGATATATAACATTATTCCATTTTGGTATTTTTTATAATCAATAAAATATATTCATTGATAATATTTCCATGAGCAATAAGATAATTTTAGTCATATTTATAATATTTTTGTGTTTATAAAATTATTATAAATGAATGTATCCTTAATAATAAAAATTTGTACTAATGCATAAAAATTATTATTTTTAGTTTTTTTATTAATTTTATAGCTGAAAATAACTTCTAAATTCTTTTAACATATTGATATTATTTAAATTTGTTTTTTATGGCTTGATGATTTTCAGTTGAAATATTTTCTTTGTTCAGCTAAATTGGAGATCATATAGAAAATAGTTATATCAACTTATAACTAATATTAATTATTTCTTTCAACTAATTAATATTTTCAGGTTCTCTTACTATTCAACTAAGGGTTAGTTTATTTTTGTTAAAAAACCTAGTGATGAGATTAACGATATGAAACATTTGTTTATTTGTTTACAGGCGAGTAAACTGGCGCGCTTTATTCTTTTTTGGAGTTTTTACAATGAGTGAGGTAGTGAATTGGCAACCGAGCGCGTCTATCAATAACTTACTGAAAAGAGCCAAAATTATTGCTGAAATCAGGCGTTTTTTCATCGATCGGGGAGTAGTAGAAGTAGAGACGCCTATATTAAGCAAATTCACGGTAACAGATATTCATCTCTCGCCGTTTGAAACCCAATTTATAGCTCCGGTGATCGCTGACAGCACCAAACTGTATATGATAACGAGCCCAGAATATCATATGAAACGTTTGTTAGCGGCCGGCAGTGGGCCTATATATCAGATAATTAAAGCTTTTCGTAATGAAGAAGAGGGACGTTACCATAATCCAGAGTTTACTATGCTTGAATGGTATCGACCCCATTATGACATGTATCGACTTATTGATGAAGTGGATGATTTGCTGCAACAGATTTTGGATTGCCAACCAACTGAACGGATATCATATCAACAGGCTTTTCAGCGCTATCTAAATATTGATCCATTAGCACTGGAATCAGAAAGAAAACAATTGCGTGATGCAGCAGTGAAGTTGGGTTTAAATAACGCAGAAACAGAAGAAGACAAGGATGTGTTGTTACAATTTTTGTTTACTATGGGAGTTGAACCTAATTTAGGTAAAGATAAACCCACCGTTATCTATCATTTCCCTGCTTCACAGGCAGCATTAGCCGAAATTAGTAAAGAAGATCACCGGGTTGCTGAACGTTTTGAAGTTTATTTTAAGGGTATTGAGTTGGCTAATGGTTTTCGTGAGTTGACAGATGCACAAGAACAAAGAGAACGTTTTGAGCATGATAACCAAATTCGTGAAAAAATGGGTTTACCAGAACAGCCTATTGATGAGTGTCTCCTTGCTGCATTAGATAAAGTCATTCCTGATTGTTCAGGCGTTGCTTTAGGCATTGATCGTTTAGTTATGTTGGCGTTGAATGCAGAAAAAATCAGTGATGTTATCTCTTTTTCTATCGAGCGGGCTTAATATATTAGTAAGCTAATAGCAAACAGCGGTAAATTGTTACCGCTGAGTTTATCGGTGGTTGTTATTGATGTTGATGCTGTTTTTGCAAAAATTTTACCCCAAGATCAGGAAAATCGGTAAAGGCACCATCGACATTAGCTTTGTTATAGATAATATCAAATAGTTGTTCACCGTTTTTCACATAATTTGGTAGCTTATCAATCCGAATGGTATAAGGGTGAACGACTAACTTATTTTTGTGTGCATCTTTAACCATTGTAGTAAGCTTTATTTTACCAGGCTTGGAGTTTTCACTAATTAGCATGTGATAATCTGGCCCTATCCCATCAGCATATTTAGCCACTTCTTTCATTGCGCCTGGTTTGAACATCCAATCATAGCTATAGTTAGTCCAGCTACCGTTAGGCTGCTCTTCATAAGTTTCATGCCAGTCAGTATAAGCAATTAATTGAACCAGTTTTAAATCCATGCCTAATTTAGGGAAAAGCTCATTTTTAATACGTTTTAACTCATTAGCATCAAAACACTGGAGATAGACATTGTCGTTTTTGTTGCTGTAGCCATATTGCTTTAGTACTTCTAACACCCTAGTTGAAATATCTTTTCCTTCTTGCTTATGAAACCAAGGTGCTTTAATTTCAGGATAAATGCCTATGTTTTTGCTGGTTGATTTATTTAAACCTTGGACAAATTCAATTTCTTCTTGAAAAGTATGAATATGGAAGCTGGATTTTCCCATTGGGAAACGGTTAGGATAGGTTTGCACCTTTTTACCATCTTTCATTTCAAAGGCTTCAGTAAATTTAAGTGAACGAATTTCTGGTAAGGTAAAATCAATGGCATAAAAGCGACCATCTTTGCGAGCACGGCCTGGAAAGCGGTCAGCAACGTCTGTTACGCTATCTAGATAGTGATCATGTAATACAATCAGCTCATTATCTTTTGTCATTACCAGATCTTGTTCAAGAAAATCGGCACCTTGTGCATAAGCCATTGCTTTGGCGGGTAATGTATGTTCAGGCAGATAACCACTTGCCCCACGATGAGCAATAACAACTTTTGCATTAGATTGGGCAATTGTTGACATCGATATAACTAATAACATACTAGCAACCAAGGTATTTAATTTTATATTCATTAGTATAATTCTCTTTATTATGATCGGGGAAATCAGCAATAAAGTGAGTTCCCCTTTTGGCCGAGTTTATTAATTAAAGATAGTAGATCTATGACAAAAATTAGCTATGTTGCTCCATCATTTGGCGCTTATGTTTATTTTCACTTAACATCACAATAAACAATAAAATAACAGAAAGAAAGCTACCGCCAATCATTACCATAAAGCCGCCATTCCAGCCGAAATAGTCAACGGTATAACCCACGATAGCACTTGCCGCTACTGAACCACCAAGATAGCCAAATAAACCGGTAAAACCAGCAGCAGTACCTGCGGCTTTTTTGGGGGCTAATTCAAGTGCATGTAAACCAATCAACATAACAGGGCCATAGATTAAAAATCCAATAATTAGCATGCAAGCCATATCAATATGAGGATTTCCTGGCGGATTGAGCCAAAAGGCAACGGTTGCAATGGTTACTAATGCCATGAAAAATACGCCGGTGGCACCACGGTTCCCTTTGAAAACTTTATCTGACATCCAACCGCAAAGTAGTGTGCCGGGAATACCAGCATATTCATATAAGAAATAAGCCCATGAGGATTTATCCATAGCAAAGTGTTTAACTTCACGTAAGTAAGTCGGCGACCAGTCAAGCACGCCGTAACGGAGTAAATAAACGAAAACGTTAGCAAAAGCGATCATCCACAGCAGTTTGTTAGGCAAAATATATTGCATAAAGATCTGTTTTGCGGTCAGCTCTTTTTCATCTTTATCTGTATAATCAGGTGGGTAGTCATTTTTATACTCTTCAATCGGTGGCAAACCACAGGATTGTGGAGTATCACGCATTAGAGCGAAAGCAATAATAGCAACTAAAATGGCAGCAAAAGCTGGCATATATAGCGCTGCTTTCCAATCGTGGAACCATGCCATACCTAATATAAATAATAAAGGTGGAATGCCACCACCAACATTATGCGCGCAATTCCAAATCGAAACGATACCACCACGTTCTTTTTGTGACCACCAGTGAACCATTGTTCGGCCACAGGGGGGCCATCCCATACCTTGAAACCAACCGCATAGGAAGAGTAAAACAAACATGATCATAATGCTTGAGGTTGCCCAAGGCACAAAGCCCATAATCAGCATCACTGAAGCGGATAAAATTAGCCCAGCAGGTAAAAATACTCTCGGATTTGAGCGATCAGAAACTGAGCCCATGATAAATTTTGATATACCATAAGCAATTGAGATACCTGATAGCGCAAAACCAAGATCACCTTTGGAAAAACCTTGCTCAATTAAATAAGGCATCGCTAAGGCAAAATTCTTTCTAACTAGATAGTAAGCAGCGTAACCAAAGAAAATACCGAAGAAAATTTGCCAACGTAGGCGGCGATAAAGTGGATCAATTTGATCTGCCGGAACTCTTTTGTTATGTGGTGCTGGCTTAAAAATACTTAACATAATTCCCCTCCGATAGCATTTAAATTATTGCTATCAAGTAATAAGCAATTGCTAAAACGAAAAATGTGAGACGTTATTATTCGGTCTTCTTTCTTAATCGCGCGCTAAGATAACTCATGTTAATGCATATGTCTGCATATGAATGCTAAAATGTTATAAATTTGTGCGTAAACAGACAAAATATATATCGGCGATAGAAATAATTTTTTAATTATTCAAGCATAAGTGTGAACTTCGTCATAAATTTGTTAGTTCTGCTATCAAAAGTCACTATGAATGCTCGTTTTTGTTTCTTAATAAACATTGTTGATTAAAAATTGTTTTATATTGTGATAGCTGACCTTTTATTTAGTCGGTATCAAATATCAGATTACAGTCTACAACTCCCCTATAACGGAAATTATTGCTAAGCGTTCTGTGGTTTACACGGTATTGCACTGAGTGGACATTGTTATTCTCCACTCAATAGATGGTTTTATTGTTAAACAGATATTCAATTAGGCATATTTAGACTTGATTCAACTTAATTATTATCTGCTAGCTAGATAACAATTCTTTTCGTGTTGACCCTGGAAGAAGTAGCTTAAAATGAAGTTCAACATCAACCCATAGGCTGGAAGAAAAAATAACATACAAATAAATAACTTAAAGCTATAATCGACTAAAGCAATTTCCACCCAGTTTGTCGCCATAAAAGGGTCAGTGCTGCGATAAAATGCAATGAAAAAGAAAGCAATCGTATCTAGTAGATTACCGAAAAACATTGCAGCAGTCGGTGCAATCCACCAACGACGATAATTACGTAATTTATTAAACACGAAAATATCCATAATTTGGCCTAAAGCGTAAGCCATGAAGCTTGCTAGCGCAATACGGGCAACAAAAAAATTAAATTCATTTAGTGTAATAAACCCTTGCCATTGTCCTTGGTAAAAAAGTGCCGATAGAATGTAGGAGATAGAAAGCGCCGGCAGCAAAGTCGCAGCAATAATCCGTCGAGCGAGAGAAGCACCATAAATACGTACAGTTAGATCGGTTGTCAAAAAAATGAAAGGAAAAGTGAATGCTCCCCATGTGGTATGAAAGCCAAAAATGGTAATCGGCAGTTGTACCAGATAATTACTAGAGGTAATTATCAAAATATGAAAAAAGGAAAGCCAGATGAGTGCCTTAATTCGCTGTTGTGGCGTTAATTCGAACATATTATACCTTTTTGATTAAATGGGGTGAGGGAACCCATGATAATGTCATTTACGCAGCGCATCATACTCCTGAGATAAGATAAAAGCAAAATGAATAATAAAGTTTTCTTATCTATTTTATTTAATAAATGGCAGGAGAATTTATTTGATTTGTAATATAATTCCAACCTATTGAATAGGCTTTAAAACGAAATACCTATGTCAGATATTTTTACTAACCCAAATCGAACCCTTAATACACAAGGATTACGTTGTCCTGAACCAATTATGATGATAAGAAAAATGGTTCGTCAGATGGCTGAAGGTGAAACGTTATTAATTATTGCTGATGATCCGGCTACAATCCGTGATATTCCTGCCTTTTGTCGTTTCATGGAACATCAACTTTTAGCTGAAGAGACTCAGCAACCTCCCTACCGTTATTTGATCCGCAAAAAAGTGAATTAATACTAAAAATGAAACAGTGGTAAATAAAATAATATATTGAAAAAGAGAGGCTATTGAACCATGCCTCTCTTTTCTCCAATATATAAATAATATTTAATAAATATTTATTCTGTCTAACGCGCCTTCAATAAGCGCAGTGCGTTTGCGGTTACTAAAGCAGTGGCACCGGAATCCGCTAAAACAGCCATCCATAAGCCAGTTATGCCTAATAAACTAGTCACTAGGAAGATGGCTTTTAGTCCTAAGGCAATAGTAATGTTTTGCCGAATATTGGCTCTGGTTGCTCGCGACAACATAATGATCTCGGCTAATCCAGTTAGCCGATTATGAGTTAATGCTGCATCAGCGGTTTCAAGTGCGACATCCGTTCCATTACCCATGGCAATACCGACGTTAGCCGCTTTCATTGCGGGAGCATCATTAATACCATCACCAACCATCAGTGTATGATCGGTTTTACTGAGTGCTATAATTGCATTGACTTTATCTTCAGGTAAGAGCCCCGCCCGATAATCTAAACCAATTTTTTGGGCAATTGATTTAGCTGCCAGTGGGTTATCGCCCGTTAGCATGACGGTTTTAATACCAAGTTTTCTCAGCTGATTAACAGCATCAAACGCATCTGAGCGTAGTGTATCTTGCATCGCAATAATGCCAAGTAGCTTATTATCAACTAAGACCACCACCACGGTTTTGCCTTGATTTTCAAGTTTTTTTACGGTGTGTTGCCATTTTATAGTTAATATATCGTCAGAGATTTTATTCGGTGCTGCTACCACAATATGTTTAGCTGCCAAATAACCCTCCACCCCAATACCGGCCAATGCTTTATGATTTTGGGCGGGTTCAACATTAATTTCTAGTGCTTGAGCTTTGGCCAAAATCGCTTTTGCTAAAGGATGGTGTGAACCGTTTTCGACTGAAGCGCTAAATTGCAATAGTGTTTCCTGAGCCACGGTTTCAGCTGTTATGATGTCTGTAACTTGCGGTTTTCCTTCGGTAAGCGTACCCGTTTTATCTAAGGCAACTTGGGTGACTGAACTTAATTGTTCTAAAGCTGCGCCCCCTTTAATCAGTGCACCTCGACGGCTTGCTGCGGCAAGGGCAGAAGTAATTGCCGCCGGAGTAGAGATCACCAAGGCACAAGGGCAGCCGATTAACAGCAAAGTTAGACCACGATAGAGCCATATATCCCAAAGTTGAGCAAAAAATAGCGGTGGAATAATAATAACCAATATAGCGATTAACATAATAATAGGCGTGTAAATTTGGCTAAAACGATCAATAAATCGTTCAATTGGTGCGCGGCGCTCTTCAGCTTCCTCAATTAATATCATAATCCGATCGATTGCATTTTGACCTTGTTCGGATATCACTTTCATTTGTATAGCACGATCGATGGAAAGTGCGCCTGCTAGTACTTTTTCGCCAGTTTTTCGGTCAACAGGTATTGATTCACCCGTTAGTGCGCTTTCATCAAAACTGGCAAATTCATTTAGTAATTCAGCATCGGTTGGTAAACGGCCACCGGGAACGATTTCAATAATATCGCCTGGTTGCAGTGTTGAGACAGGAACATTGGTCTTTACACCATTTTTAATTAGCGACGCTTGTTCAGGAATAAGGGCCATTAAACTACTGATGCCTCGGCGTGCGCGTCCTGCTGCATATGACTCTAATCTTTCTCCTAACATAAATAACAACAGTACCATCGCGGCTTCTTCGCTGGCATTAATAAATAATGCGCCTATTGCTGCCACACTCATTAGTGTTTCTATCGCAAAAAAAGTACCTGAACGTATCAACTGTATTGCTCTAACTGTGATCGGATAGAGTCCATATAATGTTGTTAGAATAAAAGCAATTTGTCCTATTTTTACATCAATGAAGGAAATCCCCCAGCTGATTAACATTAAAAATATTAAAATAATGATAGGCTTAGATTGACTAAATGGATTGTTTTTCCGGTTTTTTACTGCTGATTCAGCTGTGTTGAGGTTATATAATTTGAAGCCAGCTTGTTGCACAGCTTTGATAACATCATCACGAACATCATCATCAGCATCGACAATCAATTTTTCGGTTGTAAATAGCACTTTTACTTGTTTAACATGATTGATCTTACTGACGGCTATTTCAATTTTACGCGCGCAGCTTGCGCAGTCCATTCCGCTGACAATCCAATGGAAGCGCTGTTTTCCTCTGGGTGTAAAGGCACTACTTTCCTTGGATGTAAGTGAATGCTCACTTATGCAGTTATGTTTATTGGTATCTTTGCATACATGCTGATTAGTAAGATTAGTATTACTTCTCTCAGAGTGATGCTCTTCCTCAGCTGTCTGTTTTGCTGATAGAGATACTGTTTTTTTGCTTTGTTTGTGACCACTAACTTTCTTTTTATCGCTGCAGCTACCGTTTATTGTGCAACATTGTGCAGTATGCTTATGTTGTTTATGAGTATGTGCACACATAGTATCCCCTTTTAATGCACTCACTTAATATTTCTTTTCTGTGATCTACTCTACACTTTAGAGTTAACTCTAAAGTCAAACATAAAAGAGGAGTTTTTTTGATAAAAAATGCTATTTAATGGAATAATTGTTGTCAATCAGACTTATAAGTAAAGCGAGCGTACAATTAAAAATTGACCAATCAAATAGCAAGCGGTAATTGTCGCTTTAGAAGCTTTAAATGGATAACGAAAGTTGGCAATAAGCCAAATACTGTTAGCAATAAAAAGTAAAAATGCACCTATCATAATGGAGAAATTATGTTCTCTTGCTAAGCCGAAATATTGTTCACCTGCTATCCATGCCATAATAAATGACATTGCTAATAGAAAAATGGCAGGCGCCCGTAGTGACCCAACCGGTGTCCAGATTATAATTAATACAATGACACTAAGGATCAGCAAGATAGCTAGTAATGGCAAGTAGAAAGTGAAATTCATCTGCATAGCAAAACTGATGGTATAAAGCAGGAAGCTGAGAGATAGCAAGAAAATAGCGGGTAATAAGCGTTCACTAGAAAGCATTTGCCAGCCATCAGCTATGAGCATCATGAATAGTCCCGCCATGATAAGGTAGCCGGAAGCATCAGTAATATCGGCACTCCAGGCCCAAAATACTAGCAATAATAGCGTAACTGGCCGAAACAACCAGCATTGCCATTGCGGACCGCGATAGGCAGCATCAATATAGAGCCAACCAGAAAATAACACAGCAAGAAATGGCCAACTGATCATGATTTCCCCACTAGCTAAAAAGATTAATTAGAAATTATTGATCCTATTAGAGGATAGACAATAATAGTTACATGAATAATGAACGCTTGGAAAATATTGTGAATAAATCGGTTATATTCGTTATTACCATTATTATCATTATTATGTTAGCGACGAAACGTTTTTTTGATCAACGTCGACAAAATGTAATTAATGATAATTCGCCGATTATCAGTTATCCAGTTGAGGTCATTGATAAGAAAGATTATCCCTATCCAAATATGCGTTCTCGTCAACGTGAGATTGTTACTCCTGAAACTTTTCGGTATGAAATTTATTTTCAGCGACTATCAGTTAGTGAGGTGATAAAGATTTTTGTTAAAAAGGAAAGGGAATATAATGCGATAAAAAAAGGGGATAGAGGTATACTTTATATGCAGGGAACAAGATTTGTTCGCTTTGAAGTTAAAGCCAATGCAAAATAACTAATCTTATCAGCCAATAATGCACGGCCCTTGTAATCACTCGTGGTTTATTGTTGCAATTTGTCCGTTTTTTGTCTTTTCTGCCAGGCTAAAAGTTCAAAGACGCCAAATAGAAAGATTTTCATTTGCAGCCAACGAGGATGTTTTTCAGTTTTTGCAAAAGCGGCTTGCAAAAAAATGGCTTGCATAGCATGCATAAAAATCATAAATATCATTGCCACATCGATAAAATATTTTAATGGTTTAGGGAACGGATGGATTAAATTAAAAATCATAAACCCCCAAACAAAAACCATTAATAATTTTCCAGCATTTATTAACATGATATTTTCCAGTTAATCATTGATGACGAATATAAAGACAGTAAGCAACTTGTCCTGCAACTTTTTTACGATGAAGCTGCCAATTTTTAGGTAACATGGCTAAATTAGCCTCTGTTTCTGCCTCAACATAGATCCAACAATTTTCGGTTAACCAACCATTTTGTTCTAATAGCAAGGCTGTTTTTTGCAATAGATCTTTACGAAAAGGCGGATCAAGAAAAATGACATCATAGGCTGTGCCTGCCTGTGCCAGATAGTTCAATGCATCGCTATTAATCACTTGCGCATTTTTTGCCTCTAATTTAGCTAGATTGGTCGCAAGTTGTGTTGCGACCGGGCGCTCTAATTCAATTAAGGTAGCGGAAGCGGCATAGCGAGAAAGCGCTTCAATAGCTAAAGCGCCACTACCAGCAAAACAATCAAGACAGCGAGCCTCTTGAATAACAGGTATTAACCAATTAAATAAAGTTTCTCTGATTCTATCTGTTGTGGGGCGTAAGCCCTCACTATCAAAAACAGGTAGTTTTCGTCCTCGCCATTTCCCGCCAATGATACGAATTTGGCCACGTGGTGCAGATTGTATTTTTCTTGCCATAATTTACATAGTTTAGTCATTACAGTTTGTTAATATAGGTGATAATAATACCAATGTTTATCGACAGTATGTACAACATGAAAATTATCGCTAATTTAACATGAAATAGGTGTCAGATATGTGTTGCAATCAAATCAAATGATACACTGCCAACATATTTTTATTATTTACATTAGTAACACCACATTTTTACCGCTAGGAGTGTAATGGCAGATGGCTAAAAAGAGAAAAAAAAGTTTTTTTTCCTGGCTAGGGTTAGGATCTGAAAATGAAGTGCAACAAAAAGAGACAGAGCAACAACCTGAATCGAGAGTAGAAGACAATGCTGAAGGGTTGACAGATGTAATAGAGATATCACAGCCGTCGGTTAAAGCAGAAAAGGTGCCGTCTCAACCAGCGGAAGAAGAAAATAGTCAAGACCAAACAGTAGACGTTAAAGCCACAGAAATTATTACACTTAGTGAACAGACAGTCACTTTGCAAGAAATAGATGAACAGAATAAAACACCGCCGATACAACAGCAAAAAAAACCGACAAAAGAGAATTTCTTTTCACGGTTAAGGCGGGGTTTATTAAAAACGCGGCAGAATATGGGCGTCGGTTTTGTTGGTTTTTTTCGCGGTAAAAAAATTGATGATGATCTATTTGATGAATTGGAAGAACAACTTTTAATCGCTGATGTGGGACTAGAAACAACACGCAAGATTATAGATAGTTTAACTACCCATGCTAATCGTAAAGAGTTGAATGATGCTGCGATGCTTTATAGCAAATTGCGCGAAGAAATGGCCAATATCTTATCTGGTGTTGAGAAGCCATTGGTTATAGAAAATAAGCTACCTTATGTAATATTGATGGTTGGTGTTAATGGGGTGGGTAAAACCACTACAATTGGTAAGTTAGCCCGTCAATATCAGGCAGAAGGTAAATCGGTAATGTTAGCGGCTGGAGATACATTTAGGGCAGCGGCGGTTGAACAATTGCAAGTTTGGGGAGAGCGTAACAATATCCCGGTTGTTGCTCAGCAGACTGGCGCCGATCCTGCATCAGTTATTTTTGATGCCATTCAGTCGGCGAAAGCGAAAGGGATCGACATATTGATTGCAGATACTGCCGGACGATTGCAAAACAAAGCGCATTTGATGGAGGAGTTGAAAAAAATTGTCAGAGTTATGCAAAAACTTGATCAACATACACCTCATGAAGTGATGTTAACGTTAGATGCGAGTACTGGCCAAAATGCAATTAATCAGGCTAAAATTTTTCATGAGGCAGTGGGTTTAACTGGTATTATTTTAACTAAACTTGATGGTACAGCTAAAGGTGGCGTGATTTTCGCTATTGCTGATCAGTTTAAGATCCCAATTCGTTATATTGGGATTGGTGAAGGCATTGATGATCTCCGGCCATTTGTAGCTCATGATTTCATCGAGGCGCTTTTTGTCCGAGAGGATTAATATCAATGATTCGCTTTGAACATGTTAGTAAAGCTTATCGTGGTGGTAAGCAAGCACTCCAGGGCGTTGATTTTCATCTTCATCCTGGAGAAATGGCATTTCTTACCGGTCATTCGGGGGCAGGGAAAAGTACCTTATTAAAATTAATTTGTGGTATTGAACGCCCCAGTACTGGTCATATTTGGTTTGGTGGTCACCACATTAGTCGGTTAAAAAAAAGGGAAGTTCCTTTTTTACGTCGACAGATAGGCATGATTTTTCAAGATCACCATTTATTATTTGATAGAAACGTTTACGACAATGTTTCTATGCCGCTAATTATTGCCGGTGCCAGTTCTGAGGATATTCGTCGACGAGTTTCTGCTGCGCTAGATAAAGTGGGATTACTTAATAGAGCGAAAAGTTATCCAATTCAATTATCAGGTGGAGAACAGCAACGGATAGGTATAGCTCGTGCAATTGTTAATAAGCCTAGTGTATTGTTAGCAGATGAACCAACGGGTAATTTGGATGATGAATTATCTGAAGGTATCATGCGCTTATTTGAAGAATTCAATCGCGTTGGTGTAACAGTTTTAGTTGCCACTCATGATCTTGAGCTTATCGCGCGTCGTCATTATGCTATTTTGACATTAAACGAGGGAAGAATGATAGGAGGTCAGAATGGCTAAAAAACCTATCCATAAAACAGCCAAAGCCAAGGCATTGAAAGGAGGGTGGCGAGAGCAATGGCGCTATGCTTGGCTCAATACATTAGCAGATATGTTACGTCAGCCTTTGGCTACGCTTTTAACGGTGGCTGTTATCGCGATCTCAATAACGTTGCCCAGTCTTTGTTATATTGTTTGGAAAAATGTTTCACAAGCAGCGCAACAATGGTACCCCACACCCCAGTTAACTGTTTATTTGGATAAATCTTTGGATGAAAAAGGTGCTGAACAGACAGTCGCGGGACTTAGGCAATTAGATGGTGTTAAAAGTGTGAATTACCTGTCGCGGGAAGAAGCCATGATTGAGTTTCGCAATTGGTCAGGATTTGGTACAGCATTAGACCTATTGGAAGAAAATCCTTTACCCGCAGTAGCAATTGTCACGCCTAAAATTGATTTTCAAAATTCACAATCCTTGATGAACCTGCGTAATAAAGTAGGTCAGTTAGCTGGAATTGAAGATGTTCGCATGGACGATAGTTGGTTTACCCGTTTAGCAGCATTAACGGGGTTGATAGGACATATTGCATTGGTGATTGGTATTTTAATGGTTATGGCGGTGTTTTTAGTGATAGGCAATAGCATAAGATTAAATATTTTTGCCCGTAGGGATACAATTAATGTCATGAAATTGATCGGGGCGACAGATGGTTTTATTATGCGTCCTTTTTTAAATGGTGGTATTATACTGGGATTTTTGGGTGCTTTACTCTCATTAATACTTTCTGCATTATTGGTATGGCAACTAACCGATATCGTTACACAAGTAGCGAGTGTATTTGGTACTACATTTCATATACAAGGGCTTTTATGGGATGAAGTGCTATTAATTATACTGGTTGCCGCGATGATTGGCTGGTTAGCAGCTTGGCTCGCTACCGCTCAACACTTAAGACGTTTCACGCCAGAGTGATCATTTTCAGCAGAAAAAGTGATTGGATAATCAATATTGAACTTTTATGCTGTCATTATGTCGAAGTTAAAAGTTCAATGTAATTTTAGTCAAGGCAATTTTCTTCGATACCAAGCAGTGGTAAACTACTCGATATCAGATTAATCACTGAGCAGTGAAATTCTGCTCAAATATAAACTTTATATTTAGAACTAACTCTTAGTTTATTGAATTCAAAGAGGATATCAATGACCAAAGATATGCAATCATTAGCATTAATTCCACAAGGTAGCATCGAAGCTTATGTGCGATCAGCTAATGCTTATCCGATGCTAACAGCAGAGGAAGAACAAGAATATGCAAAACGGCTGCATTATCATGGTGATTTAAATGCGGCTAAACAGCTTATTCTCTCTCATTTACGTTTTGTTATTCATATCGCGCGTAATTATTCAGGTTATGGATTGCCACAAGCGGATCTGATCCAAGAAGGTAATATTGGCCTAATGAAGGCTGTTCGTCGTTTTAATCCTGAAGTTGGCGTACGTTTAGTTTCATTTGCCGTCCATTGGATCAAAGCTGAAATTCATGAATATGTATTGCGTAATTGGCGGATAGTTAAAGTTGCAACCACCAAAGCTCAACGTAAACTTTTTTTCAATTTGCGTAAGAATAAGAAACGTATTGGTTGGTTTAATCAAAATGAAGTTGATATGGTCGCCAAGGAGCTAGGTGTAACCAGCAAGGATGTTCGCGAAATGGAATCGCGAATGGCTGCACAAGATATGGCATTCGACATGAATGACGATGATGATAGTGGTGAAAATACGACTATTGCACCGGTTTTATATCTACAGGATAAATCTTCTGATTTTGCCGATAGCATTGAGGAAGATAATTGGGAAAACCATGCTACTGATAAATTAACGCAGGCACTGTCCACCTTAGATGAGCGTAGCCAGGATATCATTCGTGCGCGCTGGCTTGATGACGAGAACAAAACTACTTTACAGGATTTAGCCGATAAATATAGTGTATCTGCGGAACGCGTTCGACAATTAGAAAAAAATGCCATGAAAAAACTGCGCTTAGTGATGGAGGCTTAAAATAAGCCACACTAGCATGATATAAAAATCTAGCTGAAATTTGGCCGATTTAAAGCTTGGCAATAACTTTATAAAAAGTTGTTGAAAGTTAATGGCAAATTTATTTTGATTTGTTACCTGTTAAATAAAAAGGCGTTTACCAGTAAGGTAAACGCCTTTTTTGCAATGTATAAGTAGCGCTTGTCTCATTACTTCCTAAATATTATCTAATTTTTACCTGTCAATGATGTTCTGCGCGTGTTTATATTAAATATATTTCATTGGAACATGTATGAATAACAAGTTGGTTAATGATGATAGAATATATTAATGCTCGTTATTATATGTTGTTGCTTGTTTTCTATTAAAAAAACAGGATAAAAATGATTCAACTTACTGATTTATTGGATATACAAGCTTTGGCTGAGTCTGAAGAAATTGAATTTAAACAAGCTCAAGGCCAGGATGGGAAAGGTAAACTACCAAAAGAGTTTTGGCCTACATATAGTTCGATGGCTAACACTCATGGTGGATATATTATTTTAGGTGTGAAAGAGCAAGATAATTCATTTTTGCCTGTAGGTATAAATAATGTAGCTAAAATAAAAAAAGAGCTATTTGATACTTTAAATAATCATTCTAAAGTTAGCTATAACCTATTAAGTTTAAAAGATTTTCATGAGTTCAATATTAATGGCAAACAAATTGTAGCTATTAGGATCCCGCAGGCATTACGTCAACAAAAACCCATTTTTTAAAAAATAACCCTATAGATAATACTTATAAGCGGTTAGGTGAAGCTGATATTAAGTGTTCAAAAGAAGAAGTTAAAAGAATGCTAGCGGAACAGGTTGAAGACAGCCGCGATGATAAGATATTGAAAGGTTTTGATTTGAACGATATTGATATTGAAACTTTAAGTGCATATAAGCAATTGTTGGCAATTTCCAAGCCTCAACATCCCTTCTTAGAATTAACCACGCTAGAGTTTCTACAAAAAATTGGTGGCTGGAAAAAAGATAGGCAAACAGGTGAGGAGGGACTAACTCTGGCAGGGGTTTTGATGTTTGGAACTTGGCAAGCAATTCAGGATGCCGCTCCTAATTATTTTGTGGATTATCAAGAACGGCCTGAAGCTAAAACAGAGAAAAGATGGATTGATAGGTTATGTCCTGATGGTACTTGGTCTGGTAATGTTTTTGATTTTTATCGTAGGGTATATCGTAAATTAATCACTGATCTAAAAATTCCTTTTGAAATCAAGGATGGGGTTAGAAAAGGGGATACTCAAATACATGTATCTTTAAGGGAAGCTCTTGTAAATACATTAGTACACGCTGATTTTACCGGGCCAGCATCTATATTAGTTGTAAAACGGCCAGATATGTTTGGTTTTAGAAATCCTGGGTTAATGAGAGTACCGAAAGAGATCGCAATAAAAGGTGGTGATAGTGATTGCCGTAATCGGCGTATGCATCAAATGTTTTTAAATATTGGTACTAGTGAACGGGCGGGTTCAGGTATCCCTAAAATATATAGTGGGTGGCAATCTGTGAATTGGATAACCCCTAATTTATATGAAACATTGTCACCATCAGAGCAAACATTGTTAAAACTTTCGACTGTGAGCCTAATTCCCGAACATATAGCAGATCTCTTACAAGATAAATTTTCAGGGAAATTTAATGAGCTTGATGATTTTGAAAGAATGATTGTCAGTACGGCTGCAATTGAGGGCTGGATAAATCACTCCAGAGCTTGTCAATTAACCAGTAAACATCCCAGAGACGTTACCTTAGCCTTACCTCGATTAGAAACTAAGGGGTTTTTAGTTTCTAGTGGGGAAAAACGTGATAAGTCATATTCACTACCGGGAATGGGAATTCCAACACCTGAAGAAGTGTTTTCTAATTCGATCATTTCTGCTACCAACTTAACGCATAACGGAGGAAGCTTAACGGATAGCGGCACAGAAAACATCACCGTGAATACTGAGATAGATAATAGGGATAATAATGGCAGGCTTATTAGTAAGTTGCTAGATAGACCTTTTGTTGATGATCTTGATGTTTTATCTCCCGACTTCAAACAGCAACTTTTTCAACTAGCACAATTGCCTATAAAAAAGAAAAGGCTTACATCGAATGAAATGAGAAATGTTTTAATTCAGTTATGTAAAGGACATTATGTTGCTATATCTATTTTGAGTCGATTAACCAGTCGTACTCCTCAAAATTTGCGTCAAAGTCATTTAAAAGAAATGGTTGATAAAGGAGTGCTGAGTTTAGCTTTTCCAAATAAGCCACATTCACCAAAACAAGGTTATACGGTGCTGGATGAGTAACTTTAAAAATATTGGCTATTTCCCAGACTATAAGGTTTCTGGCCTCTACTTAATAGTAGCCATAATTACGGCTCCTTGTTTCTGAGAACCAAAGGGCAAGGAGTCATAAGTTAATTAATAGCTGCCAGCAATATTATCCTTAGTTTTGGATTAATATTTTTGTCTTATAGCAAGTTTGTAAAACTGTTCGGTTATAGATGTATAAATATTTGTATAAACAATAACAAAAAGCACTTAAATAAAATATAAAAGTGCTTTTTAATCAGTATGTTAATAACCTATAGTTAATTCATACCATATTTTTTCAATTTCTTACGTAGCGTTCCACGATTGATACTTAGCATTAATGCAGCACGGGTCTGATTTCCACGGGTATATTGCATTACCATATCTAATAATGGTTTTTCCACTTCAGCCAATACTAATTCATATAAGTCATTGACATCCTGGTTATTAAGTTGGGCAAAGTAGTTTTTCAGTGCTTGTTTAACTGAATCACGTAATGGCTTTTGAGTTATTTGATCTTGTGAATTTACAGTAGCAACGGTTAGTACGTCAGAATTTCCGCGTTGTTCGAACATAGTTCTGTCAGCTCTTTTCTTTGATTTACGCAAAATTTTTCGAAATATGCCTCCAACACCTCCAGCTGTTCACTGGCATCCTCTATGGTGTTGAATGTGCGCCGAAACTGGTCATCAGGTGCATGTTCTCTTAAGTACCAAGAGACATGCTTGCGTGCGATGCGGATTCCTTTGCCTGGACCGTAAAAGTCGTGCAGCTCCTTAACATGCGCTTGCATTAAGCACTGCACCTCAGCAATAGGCATAGGTGGCAGTAACTCACCTGTTTCCAGGTAATGCTGGATTTCCCGAAAGATCCAGGGTCTTCCTTGAGCAGCTCTACCAATCATTAAGGCATCAGCCCCAGTGTAGTCAAGCACTGCTCTAGCTTTAAGCGGGTCAGTAATATCGCCGTTAGCGATAATAGGAATAGTAACATTTTGCTTAGCTGTTCGAATACTGTCATATTCAGCTGTACCATTAAATAAACAGGCACGAGTTCTACCATGAATAGTTACAGCTTGAATACCACAACGTTCGGCCAGTTGGGCTATTTTTATACAGTTCCGTTCTTCAGGTGACCAACCAGTGCGAACCTTTAATGTAACAGGAACATCAACCGCATTCACAACAGCTAATAGAATTTTCTCAATCAGCTCCGGATAGCGCAATAATGCTGAACCTGCTAACTTACGGTTCACTTTCTTGGCAGGGCAACCCATATTGATATCGATAATCTGAGCACCATTTGCAACATTAATTCGTGCAGCTGCTGCCATTTCATCGGGATCACTACCTGCAATTTGCACAGAACGAATGCCTAATTCATCACTATGGATCATTCTCAATCTGGATTTGTCTGTTTTCCAAACCTGTGGATTGGAAGACAGCATCTCCGAAACTGTCATACCAGCACCCATTGAGTAACACAATGACCTGAAAGGCCTATCGGTGATACCTGCCATTGGTGCTGCAACGAGGCAGTTTTTTATCTGATATTGACCAATATACATAGGCGATAAAAGAAGACCATCCTGTGACTGCAAGGGCGCGTATATTACGCATTTTTTACGAGATATGAAAGGACAAACTTTGAGCAAATTGATATTTCTTTGAAAAATTTTAGCTTGATTTTTTCTGATTACAAATAATATTCATAAAAATCAAGATAATGAAAATTTCTGATTTGTTTTCAAATTTTGTTATTCTTTATCGTAAATTCCTTGTTAGGTTAGATTATCTCTGTTGATTGTATAAAAATCAACCTCAATAATTATTTTTATTATGGTTATTCAAAAGATATTATTTCACTTAAACAATAAACATTATTAGATTTGTGGCCGTTATCATTTTGTGATTTTTCCAAAATAGATTACTGGTAAAATTTTATTAGCGGGATGCGCATGTATTACGCTAATCCCGCTTAAGGTTAATCTGCTTTTTTTATCCCTGTTATTCTACACCAGCCTTCTTTTTCTATTATCGGATCTATATTAAACTGTTGTTGGTAGGTAGTTATAACTGCTTCAGCCTGACTGGTTAATATTCCAGATAGTCCAAGTAGACCATTTGGATTGGTTAACCCACCGATTGCGCCTGCTAATTCGCGTAAGGGGCCCGCTAAGATATTAGCAATAACAATATCCGCCTTTAAATCTTTCGGTTGATCTTTTGCCAAATAAAGAACTAATTTATCGGCGACATTATTTTGTTCAGCATTGTTATGGCTAGCAAGGATAGCTTGTGGATCGATATCAATACCAATGGCTTTCTTTGCGCCTAGCTTAAGTGCGGCAATGGCCAGTATGCCTGAGCCACAACCAAAATCGATAACCGTTTTATCTTTCAAATTTAAGCTATCTAGCCATTCTAAACAGAGTGATGTGGTAGGGTGTGTACCGGTACCAAACGCCAAACCAGGATCCAAAATGACATTAACAGCGTTGGGATCCGGCGTATCACACCAGCTAGGACAAATCCATAATTTATGTCCAAAACGCATGGGATGGAAATTATCCATCCATTCACGCGCCCAATCTTTATCTTCTAATTGTTCAATTTTATGCACAAAATTTTTACCCAATAAAGAGTGACTTGCAAGTTGATTAATAACCTGCTCCATATCGCTTTTTGCATCAAATAAACCAATAACATCCATATCTCCCCAAAGACGAGTTTCACCCGGTAGGGGTTCAAAAACAGGATTGTCATAGCTATCCTGATAGGTGACAGAAACCGCTCCGGCTTCCGTTAATATATCACTTAAGGCTTCTGCATGATCGGCTGTTGAATTCAGACGTATTTGTATCCAGGGCATAAATATTCTCTTGAAATCGTGGGTTATTAGCTCATTTTTATCGATGTAGATAATAATTTTTTCTCACCTACAAAATTACCAATTAAAAAAGCAATCAAACTCAATAATAGTGATGGTACGATGTGATGAAAATTTAAAATTTTAACATCAAACGCGGTAAATAGTGTGTAAGAGAGGGCACCAATGATCATTGAACTTAACGCACCAAAACGATTTGCTCTTTCCCAATAAAGTCCGAGTATTAATGGCCATAGAAAAACAGCTTGTAATCCACCAAAAGCCAGTAAATTTAACCAAATAATCATTTGCGGTGGGTGCCAGGCGGCTAATAGTAATAAAGCACCAAGAATGAGGGTAGAAGCACTTGAGATCCAGGTTAATTTTTTTTCTTTTTTTATCTCATTTGGTGCAATATTTAAATATAGATCTTTTATGATAGTTGCTGAAGATTGAAGCAATTGTGAATTAATTGTTGACATAATGGCAGCCATTGGGGCTGCAAGGAAAATTCCTGCGGCGAATGGAGGTAAAACCGTGATCATTAATGTTGGGATCACCTGATCCGGAATAGTTAAGTTCGGTAAAATGGCTCGACCCAATGCTCCTGCTAAATGCATTCCTAACATTAAAATAACCATTACAATAGTGCCGATAATGATCCCACGGTGCATCGCTTGGCTATTTTTATAGGAAATGCAGCGGACAGCAGTATGTGGTAAGCCAATAACCCCAAAACAGACTAAAACCCAGAAAGAAACCATAAATGGCATGCTAAAGATATCATCAGCCCCTTGTGGTGTAATCAGTTTGGGATCAATCGCTTTTAGTGCCTCTGTTGCCGCGGCCAGGCCTCCCGCCTTGTGAACAGTAGCAACTAGCAGAATAATTGTTCCTAGTAACATAACAAAGCCTTGTAAGGTGTCATTAAGAACACTGGCTCTAAAGCCACCAAAGGCAGTGTAAAGTGCAATCGAGATGCCAAATATTAATAACCCTATTTCATAGGGAATATTTGCCGCTGTTTCTAGCAGACGAGCTCCGCCGATAAATTGAACCGTCATAGCACCGAAGAAAGCGACAAGCAAACTAATACTAGCGATCCATACCAGTAAACGGCTTTGAAAACGAGCATACAGCATGTCATTAAGTGTTACTGCATGATAGCGACGCGCTAAGATGGCGAATTTTTTACCTAAAACGCCAAGCGAGAGCCAAATAGTAGGCACCTGAATTAAGGCAAGTAGCACCCAGCCAAGGCCATATTTATAGGCTGCCCCAGGACCACCTATGAAAGAACTCGCACTAATATAGGTTGCGGTGATAGTCATCGCCAAAACAACCCCACCCATAGAGCGATTACCTAGAAAGTGTTCATGCAAAAATTCGCCTTTTTGGCGTCGCTGATAGGCATAAATAGATAGTAAAAAAACCAATAATAAATAACCGATAAGTGGTAAGAGGATTTCAATTTGCATCTTTATCTTCCAATGACATTTGTTTAAAAATAAATTTAACCATTAAGATACAAAGTAAAATAAAAATCAGCGGTAAATATAAACATGAAAGTTCAAACCATAATGGCATTCCTGTTATACCCACTTTTTCACTGGGCAGGTAGGCAGTCATAATCCAACTACATAAATAAGCAACGGTAAGAAAAACTGACCAACGAGCTTCTTTGTTGGATTGCAGAAAACGTTTGTCCATTGATTCTCCTGGTAGTAAAAATTTAATCTGAGGATTTGTATGTTGGTTATAGATTATATTCAGAAAAGTTATCAAAAATAAGGGTACATTCAGTACCCTATTACAATGAAAGGTAAATAGAAAAGTTTATTCCGATGATCCCAGTTTTTTTTCCAAGTAATGGATATTGGTACCACCTTTGAAAAAATTGCTGTCATCCATAATTTTTTGTTGTAATTCTATGTTAGTTTTAATGCCATCAATGATTAATTCAGATAAGGCATTTTTCATCCGAAGAATAGCAATTTCGCGGGTTTCACCATAAGTAATCAACTTACCAATCATAGAGTCATAGTAAGGTGGAACTGTGTAACCCGCATATATGTGTGATTCCCAGCGTATACCAAAACCACCAGGAATATGGAGGCGAGTAATTTTACCCGGACTTGGCAAGAAGGTATTGGCATCTTCGGCATTAATTCGGCATTCTACTGCATGTCCATGAATTTTAACCTCTTTTTGTTTAATAGATAGAGGTAAGCCAGAAGCAATCCTTAACTGTTCTTTAATCAGATCAACCCCAGTGATCATTTCCGTCACAGGGTGTTCGACTTGAATACGCGTATTCATTTCAATAAAGTAGAACTCGCCATTTTCATAAAGGAATTCGAAGGTACCGGCACCACGATAATCGATATCAAGACAAGCTTTTGCGCAGCGCTCACCAATGCTCTTACGCATATCAACTTTTATACCTGGCGCTGGCGCTTCTTCAACGACTTTTTGATGACGTCGTTGCATTGAGCAATCACGTTCGGCTAAATAAATCGCATTGCCTTGGCCATCAGCAAGTACTTGAATTTCAATATGGCGTGGGTTTTCCAGAAACTTCTCCATATAAACCATACTATTATTAAAGGCCGCTTTTGCTTCAGCGCGCGTCAGGGTAATAGCTTGTTCTAGCTCACTTTCATTACGAACAACGCGCATACCGCGGCCACCACCACCACCAGAGGCTTTAATAATAACCGGGTAGCCAATTCGATTAGCAATCGTTTTATTGGTTTTGATGTCATTTCCTAAAGGTCCATCTGAGCCAGGAACACATGGAACACCGGCTTTTTTCATGGCTTCAATGGCAGAAACTTTATCGCCCATAAGACGAATGGTTTCTGGTTTAGGACCAATAAATATAAAACCAGAGCGTTCTACTTTTTCGGCAAAGTCGGCATTTTCAGATAGAAAACCGTAACCAGGATGAATAGCTTCTGCAGCAGTAATTTCTGCTGCCGAGATGATTGCTGGAATATTAAGATAACTTTCAGCTGAGGCGGCAGGTCCGATGCAGACGGTTTCATCAGCAAGTAATACATGTTTTAAGTCGCGATCAGCGGCAGAATGCACGGCGACAGTTTTTATTTTTAGTTCTCTACAGGCACGTAAGATGCGTAAAGCGATTTCGCCACGATTGGCGATAACAATTTTTTTAAGCATAGGATGCCTCGTTATTCGATGATAACCAATGGCTCGTCAAATTCAACTGCTTCTCCATTTTCCAGAAGAATTGCTTTAACTACACCCGCCTTGTCAGCTTCGATCTGATTCATCATTTTCATCGCTTCAACAATACATAGAGGATCTCCTAGCTTAACCGTTTGTCCGACTTCAACAAATGGTTTTGCTTCTGGACTGGGCGCTCGGTAGAAGGTACCAACCATTGGTGAACGAACAGTATAACCACTGATTTCTGCTTTTTTCTCATTGGTTGTTTCAGGTAAAATTTGAGAAGGTGCTATGGCGTTTGCTAAAGCTGGTTGATGAGTGGTGGGTGCTGCCATATACTGTTGTAAAGTTGGTAAATTCTGCACGATTGTACGGCTAATACGCACTGATTCTTCACCTTCCGAAATTTCTAGTTCAGAAATGCCAGATTCTTCAACAAGCTCAATCAATTTTTTAATTTTACGAATATCCATAAGTTAATTCCGTATTTTTTATTCTTTACATTTATTAGGTTGAGGTTCATCAATGGTTTCTAATTCTTCAACACTTGACAAGAATCTCACCGCAGCTTCTAATGCAAAAATATAACTGTCAGCTCGAAAGCCACAAATGACGCCGTTTGCAATATCGGAGAGATAAGAGTGATGCCTAAATGGTTCACGTGCATAAATATTAGTAAGGTGGATCTCATAAAAAGGAATGGCGACGCTTAATATTGCATCTCGTAATGCCACACTAGTATGTGTTAATGCTGCTGGGTTAATCAATATAAAGTCTACTTTTCCTTGAGCCTGATGGATTTCATTAATAAGCTCATGTTCCGCATTAGATTGAAAATGACTTAATTTAAATCCTAATTGTTTTGCTTTTTGGCTCGTTTGGTTGACAATATCCTGGAGTGTAACAGCACCATAGAATAATGGTTCTCTCGTCCCCAGCATATTTAAATTTGGGCCATTTAACAGCAAAATGTGGAAATTTTTTGTCATTTTGCGGGTATCTCCGACTGATAATTGATAATTTGACAACATAACTCGATGCTAATAGTTTGTCATCTTTTTCTCATAATGGAAACGTTTATTTTGACGACAAAGAGCGATATTATAAACATTTCATAGCAATTAGCAGCAAAATTTTAGTCTAATCAGCAAAGTTGTCTCGAATATTAACCAGTTAACGTATTTTTACCAGTGTTCGGCCAGTGATTTGGTTGTTGAATAACTTATCAGCATAATCAATCACTTTCTCTAACGGGATCTCGGTTGTTGCTAATTGATAAAAACTGTCAGGTAATAAATTGGCTAACCGTTGCCAAATCTGTGGGCGTTTTATCGTTGGAACCATTACAGAGTCGATCCCTTGCAGTCTTATATTACGCAGAATAAAAGGCATCACCGTTGTTGATAACATAATATCAGCGACCAGACCACAGGCTGCTACAGTACCTGAATAGCGCATTTGTGAAATAACCGTTGCTAAAATATTGCCGCCAACAGTATCAATAGCACCTGCCCAGCGCTGTTTTTCTAAAGGATGAGGTATTGTAGTAAACTCTTTACGTAGCAGCACTTGCTGAGCGCCAAGCGCTTTTAAATAATCGATATTACTTTCTCGACCAGTTACTGCGGTGATAGAATAGCCAAGTTTAGCAAGAAGTTGTATTGCGGTACTACCAACACCACCACTAGCGCCAGTCACAAGAATGTTGCCTTTATCACGGGTTACTCCGTTTTCTTCCAAAGCCATTATACAAAGCATGGCGGTAAAACCAGCGGTACCGATTATCATGGCTTGTCGCATCGTCATTTTTTCAGGAATAGCTGTTAACCATTTGGCTGGCACTCGGGCTTGTTCTGCTAATCCACCCCAATGGTTTTCACCAACTCCCCAACCAGTCAGTAAAACTTGTTGGCCGGTTTTAAACTTTGCATCTGTTGAAGATTTAACAATACCGGCAAAATCGATACCTGGTACCATCGGGAATTGGCGGATAATTTTTCCTTTACCTGTAATAGCTAAAGCATCTTTGTAATTTAGTGTAGACCAATAAATATCTACAGTAACCTCTTCCGAAGGCAAAAGTGTGTCGTCGATCGATTTTATATTGGCTTTTAATAGTTGATTTTCTTGTTCTAATAGCAGCGCTTTCATAAATTGTGGCCTTTAAATTTGCATATGGATTCTTCAGTATAAAGTTATTTTCGTTATTTCAGCGGGGATAAAAGTCTCAATGATAAATAAATTGTAAATATGGTTTTTTTACTAGCGCCAATAGGGAGTTATCAGGCAGAATACGGGTTTATTATAGTTAGTTGTAAAAAAATTTTTTCTTCTATAAATAATTACGTGCAGAATTAATATTTACATTTAAATTATTTTTTATTGTTACTTTGATAAAGTATTAACATGGAAGACTTTTATACTTTAAGGTAATATTAAAAAGTGAATTGACCTTGCTTTGAAGCATATGTCAACTAATAATTATGTAGCGTCATATAAACTTAATACAGTGATCTATTTTAATGTAAAATAGTTAAATTTCTTGTTAGAAAGTTTTATATTAAATGCATTAAGTTATTTTTATGAGGGTATTGTTTACTTTATACTGTAATCGATTATAGAAAATAAGCAGTAATAACGGTTTTTTTTGTATTGTAAAAAATTGGCCACTTTTTATTGAAGCGATTTAATTAACTCCTTGTCGTTGCTTCATGTGGTTGGTAAAGTAGACGGATTTTCATTCGTTTCCAGCTTGCAGGATTATCCTTTCGTTATGTTTAAAAAAATTCGTGGCATGTTTTCCAACGACTTGTCTATTGATTTGGGTACCGCCAATACTCTCATCTATGTCAAAGGACAAGGTATTGTGTTAGACGAACCGTCGGTTGTGGCTATTCGTCAAGATCGCGCAGGCTCACCTAAGAGCGTTGCTGCAGTAGGTCATGAAGCAAAACAGATGCTAGGCCGGACGCCGGGTAATATTGCGGCTATTCGTCCAATGAAAGATGGCGTGATTGCGGACTTTTATGTTACTGAAAAAATGTTACAGTATTTTATCAAACAAGTTCATAGCAATAGCTTTATGCGTCCAAGTCCACGCGTCTTAGTTTGTGTGCCTGTAGGTGCGACCCAGGTAGAACGTCGTGCGATCAGGGAGTCGGCACTGAGTGCTGGCGCTCGCGAGGTTTTCTTAATTGAGGAACCCATGTCAGCTGCAATTGGAGCTGGTTTGCCTGTTTCCGAAGCTACAGGTTCTATGGTGGTTGATATTGGTGGTGGAACGACAGAAGTTGCTGTTATTTCATTAAATGGTGTTGTTTATTCATCATCGGTACGTATCGGCGGTGACCGGTTTGATGAGGCGATCATTAATTATGTTCGTCGTAATTATGGTTCATTAATTGGTGAAGCAACTGCTGAGCGAATTAAACACGAAATCGGTTCAGCCTATCCTACAGATCAAGTTTACGAAATTGAAGTGCGCGGTCGTAATTTGGCTGAAGGAGTACCACGTGGATTTACCCTTAATTCGAATGAGATACTTGAGGCGTTGCAGGAACCTTTAACCGGTATTGTTAGTGCCGTTATGCTGGCTTTAGAACAATGTCCACCAGAATTAGCTTCTGATATCTCTGAACGAGGCATGGTGTTAACCGGTGGTGGTGCGTTATTGCGTAATTTGGATCGTCTTTTAATGGAAGAAACAGGCATTCCCGTCATTGTTGCTGAAGATCCATTAACTTGCGTTGCACGTGGTGGTGGTAAGGCATTGGAAATGATCGACATGCATGGCGGTGATCTGTTTAGTGATGACTAGACGTTAGCCAATAGAAGGAGGAACTTAAGGATGGCGCTCCTCCTTACTTTATGTAAAGTGATGTTAATGTTTAACGTTTATTTATTTTTTATTAAAATAACTCATGAAGCCGATCTTTAGTCGAGGGCCATCCCTACAATTGCGTATTATTATTGCGATCGTTGTTGCAATCGCATTGGTTGCTTTTGATCGTCAATTTGATACTTTTAATAAAATACGTAGTTATTTAGATACGGCTGTTAGTCCTTTTTATTTTTTGGCAAATGGTCCGCGCGAACTGCTTGATAATATTTCAGATGCATTGGCGCGAAGAGATCAACTTCTTTTTGAAAATAAGGCATTGAAGAAAGAGGTTTTATTAAAAAAAGCAGATAATTTATTACTTGGACAACTTAAACAGGAAAACGCTAGATTACGTGAGCTATTGGGGTCACCTCTACGTCAGGATGAACACATGATGGTTACTCAAGTGCTCTCAGGTGCAAATACGCCTTATCGAGATCAAATTGTGATTGATAAAGGTTTACATGATGGTGTTTATGAAGGTCAGCCTGTTATTAGTGATAAGGGTGTTGTTGGGCAGGTTATCGCAGTGAGCCAGTTTAATAGCCGTGTTTTACTGATTTGTGACACAACGCATGCATTACCTATACAAGTATTACGTAATGATATTCGGGTGATTGCAGTGGGTACAGGCTGTAGTGATGATCTTCAACTTGAACCTTTACCCGATAATATTGATATACGTATTGGTGATGTGATAGTCACTTCTGGTTTAGGCGGACGTTTTCCCGAAGGGTATCCCGTTGCGATTGTCTCTTCTGTAAAGCATGATACCCAACGTGCTTATACAATTATTCATGCACGACCTACCGCAGATTTACAAAGACTACGCTATCTCCTATTGCTATGGGGAAACTCTAGCGATCCTTCTCATCCTTTACCTCCATCAGAAGTATATCGAGCAGCAAATGAGCGTTTAATGAAGATTCTGCCTCAGGTGCTTCCTAGCCCAAACGAGCTTCAAGGGCCACCGCAACCAGCAACAGAAATTAAAAAAAATGTCGAGCAACCACCTTTGGTCGCTCAATAGGAATTGCTACCGTGAAATCAAGGCAACTAAAGGAAACGTAGAATGGATCAATACCGTGGTAATGGGCGGTGGATCATCTGGCTGTCCTTTTTAATTGCAGTAATTCTGGAACAAATGCCCTGGCCTGAACAGTTTATTTATTATCGGCCCACATGGTTAGCATTAATTTTAATTTATTGGGTTATGGCTTTACCGCATCGAGTTAGTGTAGGCACCGGATTTTTTTTAGGGATCTTAATGGATTTGATCCAAGGTTCAGCGCTTGGTGTACATGCATTAGCCTATAGCATGATTTGTTATTTAGTATCGTATAAACATCAGCTGCTTCGAAATATGGCACTGTGGCAACAATCGCTTGTTATTGCTGGATTATCAGTGGTTATGAATTTTACAATATTTTGGGCGGAATTTCTTTCTTCTCTTGTTTTATTTCATCCTGAAATATTCTGGAATTGTTTGATTAATGCCATCTTGTGGCCTTGGATGTTTTTATTATTGCGCAAAGTTCGACGTCAGTTTTTAGTTCGTTAAAAATGGGCAGCCAACTGTCTATTTTTTCTGAGAGTTTTTTCTATGGTAAATAGAATTTATTTAGCGTCAGCTTCGCCAAGAAGGCGTAAGTTAATTGAACAGCTAGGATGGCTATTTGACATTATTCTTCCTGAGATATCTGAATTATGGTGTGAAGGAGAGACACCCAGTAAGTATGTTATTCGTTTAGCATGTGAAAAATCACAAGCGGGTGTTGATATGGCAACGAAACCCTATCCAGTATTGGGGGCGGATACTATTGTTGTAAATGACGGAACTATTTTGGGTAAGCCTAAAGATGAAAACCATGCTGCGCAGATATTAAGACAACTTTCAGGTAGAACACACCAAGTGATGACTGCAATTGCGTTCTCAGATAAACAGAAGACATTGTATGATTTAGTTGTCACCGAAGTAACACTGCGACAATTAACAAATAAAGAAATCGATCAATATATCTTGTCAGGTGAGCCTATGGATAAGGCAGGAGCTTATGCTATCCAGGGTAAAGGTGGCTGTTTTGTTAGGGGGATTGTCGGAAGTTATCACGCTGTAGTCGGGTTACCGTTAGTTGAAACAGATGAATTATTGACTAAATTTCTAGCGTTAAATAATAGGAAGAAGAGCTATGGTAGCTGAACTATTAGTCAATGTAACCCCCTCTGAAACACGGGTGGCTTATATTGACGGTGGCGTGTTACAAGAAATTCACATTGAGCGTGAAGCTAAAAGAGGAATTGTTGGTAATATTTACAAAGGTCGTGTGAGTCGAGTTTTGCCCGGTATGCAGGCGGCCTTTGTTGATATTGGCTTGGAAAAATCTGCTTTTCTTCATGCCTCTGATATTATGCCGCATACTGAATGCATTGCCGGTGATGAACAAAAAAACTTTCATGTACGTGATATTGGCGAATTGGTTCGGCAAGGGCAAGATATTATGGTACAGGTGGTTAAAGATCCGCTTGGAACAAAAGGCGCTCGTCTAACAACGGATATCACATTACCATCCCGTTATTTAGTATTTATGCCGGGCGCTTCTCATGTTGGCGTTTCCCAACGCATTGAAGGTGAAGAAGAACGAGAACGTTTGAAAAGTATTGTTGAACTATTTTGTGATGAAAATGGTGGCTTCATTATTCGTACTGCGGCAGAAGGGGTTGGTGATGATGAATTGGCTCAAGATGCAGCCTTCTTGAAGCGTTTATGGTCTAAAATTGTTGAACGTAAAAAACGTCACAAATCCCGTATGCAGATCTATGGTGAACTAGCTTTAGCACATCGTATTATTCGTGATTTTGCAGGTGCTTCATTAGACCGGATCCGAGTTGATTCAAAACTGACTTTTGTTTCATTAAAAGATTTCATTGATGAATATGTGCCTGAAATGACAGTAAAACTTGAACTATATCAAGGGCCATTACCAATATTAGACCTGTATGATGTTGAGAAAGAGATTCAACGTGCTTTAGAACGTAAAGTTGAATTAAAATCAGGTGGCTATTTGATTATTGATCAAACTGAAGCCATGACCACCATTGATATTAATACTGGTGCTTTTGTTGGTCACCGTAACCTAGAAGAGACCATTTTTAATACCAATATTGAAGCGTCACAAGCCATAGCGAGACAGTTAAGGTTACGCAACTTGGGTGGTATTATTATTATCGATTTTATTGATATGCTTGATCCTGAGCATCGTCGCCGTGTTTTAGCATCGCTGGAGCAATCATTATTAAAAGATCGGGTTAAAACCACTATTAATGGTTTTTCTCAATTAGGATTGGTAGAGATGACACGCAAAAGAACGCGTGAAAGCCTGGAACATGTTCTATGTGATGAATGCCCAACTTGCCAGGGTAGAGGAACAGTAAAATCAGTAGAAACAGTCTGTTATGAAATTTTACGCGAAATTGTTCGTATAAATCGTACTATCGATGCCAATCGTTTCTTAGTCTATGCTTCACCCGCGGTTGTCGAGGCATTAAATGGTGATGAATCTCATGTATTGGCGGAAGTAGAAATTTTTGTTGGCAAATCGGTCAAAGTCCAAATTGAGTCACTGTATAGTCAGGAACAGTTTGATGTCGTTATGATGTAGTTATGCTAGCGGCTAGATTGCCATTGTAGTAACTTCGTTTGGAAGGAGAGATGGGTGAAACGACTACCTAAGGTATTGGTAGCCATAAGCACAATAATAATACTTATTATGGCATTGGCCATTATTGGATTACGTCTTTTTCTTCCTCAAATTAATGAATATCGAAGTCAACTTGAAGGACAACTTCAAACATTAACGGGAATACCGTTTAAAATTGGTCATATTGAAGGTGAGTGGGTCTCTTTTGGGCCAGTATTAACCATTTCTGATGTCAGTGTCACCACTGAAAAAGTAGATATTAAGGTAAAGAAAGTAAAATTTTCACTTGATATATGGCGTTCACTATTTTCTTTACATCTGCGTTTTCGCGATATTATTTTCTATCAATTAAATGCAGATTGTTATAAACCGCTAGAATTTGTCAGTGAAGGTGATTTTAGTCATTTTGATTTAGATGCTTTAGATGAATTGTTTTTAAAGCAATTTGATTATTTTACGCTGAAAGAAAGTCGTATCACTTTTTTGACGCCATCAGCAGAAAAAAGAACATTAAATATCCCTGAACTGACCTGGTTAAATCAAAATGAATATCATCGAGCACAAGGATTTATTAATCTTGACAATTTTCAACAGCAGCAAGATCAGGATGCCATTCAAATTAAACTCAATCTTCGTAATAAAAATGGTGTGATTAATGAAGGAACCGTTTACTTACAGGCAGATAATGTTAATTTGCGTCCTTGGTTAAGTCGTTGGTTACGTGATAGTACTGGATTACAGAATGCAGTATTTAGCCTTTCTAGCTGGATTAGGATCAAAGAAAGCCGTATCGAAGGGGGGCAACTACAACTGCATCAGGGGCAGGCAAATTGGCGGGTTGATGAACAAGAGCATCAGTTGGCTGTTGATGATTTATTGCTGACCCTGCATCGCCAAGAAAATGGTTGGTTATTTAATATTCCTCAGTTACAACATTTAAAAACCGATCAACAACAATGGCTTGAAGGTCAAATTTCGCTCCTCTATTTACCCCAATCAATAGCAGATGAAAATCTTTGGCGTATACGGGTTAATAATATTCAATTAGAACGATTAAGATCTATTTTGCCTATTTTCTCTTTTTTCACGCCTGAATTTATCAGTGATTGGCAAAAACGTCAGCCAAAAGGTCAACTCCTCGCGCTGGCATTGGATATTACTCCTGACAAG
This sequence comes from Arsenophonus sp. aPb, assembly GCF_029873475.1. Lineage (NCBI taxonomy): Bacteria > Pseudomonadati > Pseudomonadota > Gammaproteobacteria > Enterobacterales > Morganellaceae > Arsenophonus > Arsenophonus sp. aPb. Next base: position 2,867,089 of record NZ_CP123499.1, on the reverse strand, counting down.
CCAGAAAAGGCGTTAATTGATGTAACCTGGCAAGATATTAGCTGGATACGTTGGAAAGATTTGCCCACAGTTAGCCATTTTAGTGGTTCATTGCGAGGGAGTCAGCAAGGTGGGGTATTTTCATTTAACTTAAATAACAGTTTTATCGAATATACGCCGATGTTTAAAGCACCATTAGAAATTTCTGCTGGACAAGGAACGATTTATTGGTCGGAAGAAAACAATTCACGCCAGATTTGGAGTGAGAATTTGCAGTTACAAGCAAAATCACTATCGACAACCGGCGATTTTCGTTATCTAACAACGAAAGATCAGCCACCGATATTAAGCATTTTGGTTGGCGCACAATTGACCGATGCCGGTGATGCATGGCGTTATTTTCCCACAACCTTAATGGGTAAAGATTTAACTGATTATCTGACAAAAGCAATTATTGCCGGTCATGTTGATGCTGCCACTATGGTTTTTCATGGTGATCCGGCTGATTTTCCTTTTAAAAAGAATAACGGACAATTTCAAGTTTTTGCGCCGCTACGAGATGCGACTTTTAAATATCAACCTGATTGGCCAACAATTTTTGATTTAGATATCGATCTTAATTTTGAACGCAATGGACTTTGGATGTCAGCGCCTAATGTAAAATTAGGTGATGCTACAGGGTTAGATCTTAGCGCCAGTATTGCCGATTATAGTCAGTCGAAATTATTAATAAAATCAAATATTAGTGGTGATGGAAAAGCGATCCATAATTATTTTAATTACAGCCCGATGGAGGGTTCGATTGGTAAGGCATTAGATGCAGTGAAAATAAGCGGTAATATTAGTGGTAAATTGATGCTAGATATTCCGTTAGAGAAGAATAGTGGCAGTGTGATTGCAAGTGGTCAAGTTGATCTTAAAAATAATGATGTCGATATTACAGCTATTGATAGTCAGTTGAAACAGCTAACAGGACGTTTTTATTTTCGTAATGGTGATTTGAAAAGTGAAAAATTGCAAGCTTTATGGTTTGGCCAACCGATAAATTTAACATTCAATACCACTAATCAGCGGCAGAATTACCAGATCAATGTTAATGTTGACGGTAATTGGCAAGCTAAAAAAATAGCCATTTTGCCTAAATCGATTACACGTCACCTGGCAGGTAGCGCAGCCTGGCAAGGACAGGTTAATATTGAATTGCCCAATCAGCTAAAGCGAAATCCAACCTTATCTATTGCGCTGAATAGCAAATTAGGCCAGCTTAACAGCAAACTTCCTGCTTTGGATTCCCAGCTACTAAGGCAATTAGGTGATATGCAAATTCGTGCCAGTGGTGATACCCGGCAATTGCAAATTTATGGTGATGTTGGTCAACAAGTTAGCTTTAATAGTCAATGGCAATTTACTGGCAAGCAAATTCGTTTACTAAAAGGGGCTATTCAGCCTTACATACCAAAACGCGTTGTTCTGCCAGATAGTCCGTTAATTATGATCAATTTACCTGAAATAAATGATTCGAAATGGCTTTCATGGTTGGCTTCGTTTTCTTCATTAAATTCAGCGCCAAAAAATTATGGTAAATCATTTGTGATACCGGATATTGCTATTGTTAACTTACCAAAAATTACTTTTGCTAACCAGCAATGGAATAATATGGTATTTACCATTAATAAAACGGCGGAATTGACAAAAATTGTTGCTCAGAGCGATATGTTAAAGGGAAGTTTAACTATTCCGAAGCAGGGTAACTGGCAAGCTAAGATTAACTATCTTTATTTCAATCCAGAAACTTCATCCCAACAGCAGAATTACGTAGCAACAAATAAAGTTGCGCAAAGATATGATATTTCAGCTTGGCCCAATATAGATATTTATTGCTCGGAATGCTGGGTTGCCGGCTATAAACTTGGCGAGCTTAAAGCGCAAATTATTCGGAATAGACAAACGCTTATTTTAAAAGAGGGATCGTTAATAAATAGTGCCACAAATTTGAAAATCTCTGGTATATGGCAGGCAGATCAACAAAACAGTACAAGTATAAGAGGGATATTAAAAGGTAATCGCTTTGATGATCTAGCTGCTTATTACGGCATACTAGTGCCTATTAAACAGGCACCCTTTAAAATTGATTTTGATTTAAATTGGGCAACAGTGCCATGGCAACCTGATGTTAGCAGTTTGAACGGTAATTTGAGTTTTAATTTGACTAAGGGAGCAATCGCTCAGATGGGTGGTGGTGGTGCCGGTCAGTTGTTACGTTTTGTCAGTTTCGACGCATTGCTACGTAAATTGCAATTGGATTTTAGTGATACTTTTAGTGACGACTTTGCGTTCGATTCCATTCGTGGCAGAGCTAATATAAAAAATGGTATCTTAAATACCGATGATTTTTATATTGATGGTTTAATGGCTGATATTGCAATACATGGCAAAATTAATTTAATTCGTCGTGATATGAATTTAGAGGCTATTATTACCCCTGAAATTTCAGCCACGGTAGGTGTTGCAACGGCGTTTGCGGTTAATCCACTAGCCGGTGCAGCCGTGTTTGCTGCGACTAGAGTATTGGGGCCATTATGGAGTAAAATATCGGTTATTCGTTATCGAATTACCGGTAGTCTGGAACAACCAAAAATTGATGAAACTTTGCGTCAATTGAAGGAGAATCAACAGGATGACAAGTGACAATATTGCACTCTTACAATTGTGTAGTGGTAAAAATACTAAACATAACCTTGCTCAGATAGAGCAACAAATTAAACAATTGCCGAATAGTGTGAAATTGGTTTTAACACCGGAAAATGCACTGTTGTTTAGTGATAATATCAGTTATCGTACTTTTGCTGAATTACAGGGAGAAGGTCCTTTACAAGGTGCAATTGCTGAAATGGCTCGCCATTATCAAGTATGGATATTGGTGGGCTCTATGCCATTAATTAGTCGAGAAGATCCTGAACTTATTACGAGTAGTAGTCTGTTATTTGATGATAATGGTGAAATTCGCGCTCGCTATGACAAAATTCACATGTTTGATGTGAATATTATTGAAGATGAACAAGGTATTTATAATGAATCTTCAATTTATCAACGTGGTGAACATATTACCGTTGTTGATACACCGGTTGGCCGTTTAGGAATGACGATTTGTTACGATTTACGTTTTCCCAGCCTGTTTCAGGCTTTAAGAAAGCAAGGGGCGGATCTTATAGCTGTGCCCGCTGCTTTTACCCGTTTAACTGGTGAAGCACACTGGGAGCCACTTTTAAAAGCCCGTGCGATAGAAAATCAATGTATTATTATAGCGCCGGCACAAATAGGTGTGCATGGTCAACGTCGTACTTGGGGTCACTCAATGGTGATTGATAGCTGGGGCAATATTCTACAAGAAAATGCAGATGCAGTTAGCGCATTAACCCTTAATATTGATAAAGCTAAAGAAAGCCTAATTGGTGTCCGTGAACAGATGAAAGTCGTAAAACATAATCGCTTCCGTACCAGTTTGATGCCATTGATTCAGCACGAAACAAAATAGAAAGAGTAAATAAATATGAGTTTAACCTCTGTTAGTGAATATTTGCTGACATCAAACGATCTCAATCATCAACATCTGCAAGAGGTTTTAGGATCACTCGCAGAGCGACATTTAGATTATGCCGATCTCTATTTTCAGTCGAGTTGTCATGAAGCATGGGGGTTGGAAGACGGAATTATTAAAAGAGGATCCTACAATATTGATCAGGGTGTAGGTATTCGTGCTATTCGTGATGATAAAACCGGGTTTGCTTATGCTGATCAGATTACTTTACAGGCATTACAGCAAAGTGCCAATGCAGCACGAAGCATCGTAAATCAAGGGGAAAAGGGTAAAGTAGATCTAATCAATCCGGTTGATTTTAAACATTTATATTCTGCAATTGATCCTCTTCAAACAATGAGCCCGGAAGAGAAAATAGCCTTGTTGCGGCGTGTTGATCAGGTTGCCCGGGCCGAAGATCCTCGTGTGCAAGAGGTTGATGTAACGCTATCTGGTGTTTATGAACATGTACTTATCGTAGCAACAGATGGCACGTTAGCGGCTGATATTCGCCCACTAGTACGCTTATCTGTTAGTGTGTTAGTTGAACATGATGGCAAGCGTGAGCGGGCAGGCAGTGGCGGTGGTGGTCGTTATGGTTACCAATATTTTCTTGCAACAGAGCAGGGTGAAGTTCGGGCGGAATATTATGCCCGAGAGGCTGTACGTATAGCATTGGTTAATCTTGCCGCAATTGCTGCACCGGCAGGAACAATGCCTGTGGTACTAGGGGCTGGTTGGCCAGGGGTTTTACTACATGAGGCTGTTGGCCATGGTCTTGAAGGCGATTTTAATCGTCGTGGAACATCTATCTTTAGTGGCAAAATAGGTCAACAAGTTGCTTCATCACTTTGTACCGTAGTTGATGATGCGACGCTAGTCGGGCGTAGAGGATCTTTAGCCATTGATGATGAAGGAGTGCCAGGTCAATATAATGTCTTGATTGAAAACGGTATTTTAAAAGGTTATATGCAAGACAAAATGAACGCACGCTTGATGGGTGTTTTGCCAACTGGCAATGGTCGCCGTGAATCTTATGCGCATTTGCCGATGCCTCGGATGACAAATACCTATATGTTAGCAGGACAGTCAACCCCCGAAGAGATAATAGCCAGTGTAGATCGTGGAATTTATGCACCCAATTTTGCTGGTGGACAAGTTGATATTACCTCTGGCAAATTTGTGTTTTCGACTGCAGAAGCTTATTTGATCGAAAAAGGGAAGATTACGCAGCCGATAAAAGGAGCAACATTAATCGGTGCGGGGAGAGATGCAATGCAGCAGATTTCCATGGTTGGTAATGATCTCAAACTTGATAGTGGGATTGGTGTTTGTGGTAAAGAAGGGCAAAGTGTTCCTGTTGGTGTTGGCCAACCAACATTAAAGCTCGATGGTATTACGGTTGGTGGAACTGCATAATAAAATTTTTGGATTATTGGATGAATAAAAAAATTGTTATCTTGGTAATATTAGCCATATTAATAGGGGCAGGCATTTACTTTAAATGGAATAGTCTGCACCAGGCAGAAGTTATCGGGCAAAAGGTAAAGCCAACAGCTGTTCACAATATTGACCAGTTAACTGCACAGCAAAATGTGGTTAATTATTTACGGCAATATCATAGATTACCTGACTTTTATATCACGAAAAGAAAAGCGCAACAAAATGGTTGGAGTCCAAGAGAAGGTAATTTATGTCAGGTTGTGCCGGGTAAAGCAATTGGTGGCGATAGATACAACAATCGAGAAAAAATGCTACCTTCTACGCCAGACCGCCAATGGTATGAAGCTGATATCAATTATCACTGTGGTCATCGAGGGAGTGATCGGCTGCTTTACTCATCAGATGGATTGATTTATGTAACGTTAGATCATTATAAAACCTTTTCAAGAGTGAATTAAATGATGCATTGTGTTGAGTTTGATTTTCGTGAAATAGACAATCTGACTGATTTTTATCAAAAAGCGATATTAGCTTTTGAATTGCCAAAATGGTTTGGCCAAAATTTAGATGCATTGTGGGATGTGTTGACTGGAGAAATTGCTTTACCGGTAGAGGTTATTTTTTCTCATATAAATCAGCATCAGTTAACAAAATTTGTTGAAGTAATAACGGTTTTTAGAGAAGCGGAACAAGCATTGGGAGGGCAATTAATATTTCATTGTCGCGCCTCCCAATCTGATCCAGCTTAGGCACTTTCAGATAGTGTTTTTAGGTACTGAAAGAGTTGACGATAGGCTTTAGCCGGTTTATTTGCCTCTCTTTCTTTTTTACAATTACGTATTAATGTACGTAGCTGTTGACGGTCAGCTAAGGGAAATAAACGCATTACATCTTCAATCGCATTATCGCCATTCTCTAGTAATTGATTACGTAAAGTTTCAAGCTTATGTAATATGGCGATTTGTTGATTGTGCCGATTTTTTAGCTTATCCAACGCATCATAAATAGGTTGAGGATCTTGCGCTCTGAGTAATTTACCAATAAATTGTAACTGGCGTCGCCGTCCTTCACGCTTAATTTTTTGCGCTAATTCAACGGCTGCTAGTAGTTCATCATCAAGGGGGATTCGTTCTAGTTCATGTTTACTAAGTTCAACCAGTTCAGCTCCCAGCTTTTTTAGCGCTTCGGCATCACGCTTGATTTCGCTTTTACTGACCCAGATGATTTCATCCTTATCGAGATTATCGGCGTTATCATCGAACCAGTTATCGGGCTGTTTTGCCATTGCGGCTTTCCTCTTAGCAAGACGTAGTATTATTTTATTTCAGAATAATCTGTCGTCAGGTATGTTAACATCTTATCTCTATTGTAACTGGGAAAATAGATTTAATGCTATAGAGGATTTATTTTCTGCTGAAGATAGGTATTGGTTGAGTTGATTTTATTTTCTATTTTTGGATGATATCAATGAGTTTGACGGAACAGGTTTTATTACAACGTAAACAATTAGAAGAAACGGTTGCATATGCATTATCATACGCTAAAGAGCGTTGTGATGCGGCTGAAGTGGCGATTAATAAATCAACAGGTATCAGTGTAAGTACCCGTTTTGGTGAAACTGAAAATATTGAATTTAATAGTGATGGTGCTCTCGGTATCACGGTTTATCATAAGCGACGTAAAGGCAGTGCGTCATCTACTAATTTACATCCAGAAGCTATTAAGCGTACTGTACAAGCCGCTATTGATATTGCTCAGTATACCTCAGAAGATCCCTTTGCGGGTTTGGCAGATGCTGAACTTTTGGCTTATCAATCGCCTGATTTAAAACTCTTTTATCCCTTTGATATTGATGCCGAAAAGGCAATCCAATTAGCAAGTCAAGCAGAGATGTCTGCTTTAAATGCCGATAAAAGGATTAAAAATACCGAAGGTGGAAGCTTTAATAGTCATTATGGTATCAGAGTGTATGGTAATACTCACGGAATGTTACAGAGTTATTGCTCCAGTCGCCATTCAATGTCAAGTTGCGTGATTGCGCAGGATGATGATGGTATGGAACGTGATTATGCTTATACCGTTGCCCGTCGACTAGAGGATTTGCAATCACCACAATCGGTTGGACAGGAGGCTGCTCGCCGAACTGTAGCCCGGCTTTCACCGCATAAATTATCGACTATGAAGACACCGGTCATTTTTGCTGCTGAGGTCGCAACCGGTTTATTTGGTCACCTGGTTGGCGCGATTAGTGGTACAAGTATTTATCGAAGATCCTCTTTTTTATTAGACAGCCTGGGTAAGCAAATTTTTCCTGCTTGGTTAACCATTCAGGAGAACCCTCATCGGATTGGTGGGCTTGCGTCATCTCCTTTTGATAGTGAAGGCGTCAATACAACCCAACGTAATATTATTGAGCAAGGAATGTTACAAACTTGGTTACTGACCACCTATTCAGCACGTAAGCTTGGCTTGCAGAGTACTGGTCATGCTGGTGGTATTCATAACTGGCATATTGCAGACCAAGGATTAGATTTTGCTGCTTTATTAAAAGAAATGGGGACAGGATTGGTTGTCACCGAATTGATGGGGCAGGGAGTTAGTTCGGTAACGGGGGATTATTCGCGAGGAGCAGCCGGGTTTTGGGTTGAAAACGGAGTAATACAATATCCTGTCAGTGAAATTACTATTGCCGGTAATTTAAAACAGATGTGGGCTAATATTGTAACAATAGGCAACGATATTGAAACGCGCAGTAATATTCAATGCGGTTCAGTATTATTGTCAGAAATGCATGTGGCTGGTCAATAATTAATTATTACTAATAAATTGCTGTTGCAGACTGAGAAAATTGGTTAAAACTAGCCGATTAAAGTAGCGTTCATCTTATCGCAACAGCCAACATTGGCTGCTACGATAGAGTCAGCCTTTTTGTAGCAGTGAGCCCATTAGCATTTAAGTTGTGGCAGAAAGATTTTAGCTACAATTTGCCACAGCATCTTATATTAGCCTTTAAAAATAGAGTTAGCTGATAGAGCTTAATAGCAATGAAAGGTGATTTTGCTGACGAATAGCGTTGATGTCGTTAAATTTCGGCAGAAAATTTATTAGTCTTCTTCAAGTTTATGATGAAAAAGTTGAATAATTGCTGCCAGTGCTTGTTCTTCATCTGGACCCGTTACTTCAAGATCGATATAACTTCCTTGTTCAGAATCTAGCATCAACATCGCTATAACACTATCTGCTTGAGCTTCTATATTATGACAGTTGCGTAAGAGCACCGTAGATTCAAACTGTTGGATCAGTTCACAAAGCATTATTGCTGGCCTAGCATGTATACCCTGCTGGTTCTTTATAATAATGCGATGATAGACGGTCATGACTTTCTTTTTTCCAACGTTCGATGACGGGACTGAACATTTTTACCTCTAGAGCGAAAGTAATCAGCCAGTTGTTCAGCAACATAAACTGAACGGTGCTTACCTCCGGTACAACCGATAGCAATGGTCAAATAGCTACGGTTATTCGACTCTAACATGGGTAACCATAACTCAAGATAACTACGTGTTTGATAAATAAAGTTATGCACTTCTGTATGTCGATCAAGGAAGGCGGCAACAGGACGATCGAGACCTGTCATAGGGCGTAATTTGGGATCCCAGTGTGGATTAGGTAAAAAACGTACATCGAATACGTAATCTGCATCGATCGGAATACCATGCTTAAAGCCAAAGGACTCGAATACCATAGTCAATTCACGTTCTCGTTTACCTAATAAACGAGCTCTTAGCATTTCAGCTAGTTCATGCACCGACATTTCAGATGTATCGATGACTAAATCAGCTCGTGAACGTAAAGGTTCTAATAAATCATTTTCCTCATCAATCGCATTTTCTAATGATAACTTTTTGCTGGTGAGTGGGTGTAGACGGCGTGTGTCACTATATCTTCGGATCAACGTGTTACGATCTGCATCAAGAAAAAGTAATTGCGGGGAAAAACTAGTAGGTAAATTTTTTAACGCTTTTTCAAAAATTGCTGGGTCGTCGGGCATATTGCGAACATCAATACTCACAGCAGCTGAAGTTTGTCGTTCAGCCAGCGTATTGGCTAATTCTGGCAGTAAAATAACAGGCAAATTGTCAACACAATAAAAACCCATATCCTCCAGCGCTCGTAGAGCAACAGATTTACCTGAACCAGAACGGCCACTGACTATCATCAGCACCATGAGTAATACCCCTTAAGTTTGTTCACAATAAAAAAATCATTATTTTGGGTACAGATTTTTTAAGTCGTTATTCAGTAATGATTTTATAGAGTTCTTCATTACTTTGCGCAGCGCGTAAACGACGACATAAGTTCTTGTCAGCCAACCGTTTGGCAATTAAAGAGAGTGTATGTAAATGAGTTTTACATTGCTCCGAAGGAACTAATAATGCAAACAGCAAATCAACAGACTGATTATCAATGGCATCAAAAGCGATTGGTTCATCCAAATGAAGAAATACACCCACTGCGTCGGATGAATTACTGTCATTTAATTTGCCATGTGGGATTGCAATACCCCCACCAATACCGGTTGTGCCGACTTTTTCACGGGTTAGTAATGAGTCAAAAACGACATTTTCAGGCACATTCAGTTCAATAGCAGCAACTTCACTAATAATCTCTAGTGCTTTTTTTTTACTCGTACAATGTACATTATTTAGTGTACATGATGGTGTTAATACCGAGCTTAATGATAATTTTTTTTCACTGTTCATTGGATTTATTCACTTAGGGCAATTATACCAGATATCGATAATCAATATCTGGTATGAACGATACTAGCATCAATAATCTATATTTAGTGTCATAGTGCCCTTGTTGTTTAATAACACAAATTAATGTTGTTTCAATTTTTCTTTATATTTAGTAAGCTGACGTGCCATTTTTTCTACCATGGCATCAATAGCAGCATACATATCATCTTCTTGAGCAGAAGCATGGAGTTCTGCTCCATTCACTTTCGCTGTTGCTTCAGCAATCTGATTAAATTTCTGTACTTTTAAAATTACATGAATACCATTGATATGGTCAAAGTGTTGTTTAAATTTTGAACACTTTTCTTCAACGGTTTGGCGTAATGCTTCGGTAATTTTAATATTTTGTCCAGTAATTTGAAATTCCATAGTATCTTCCTTCTCAGTTAATTCAAATCAGTTTTTTACGCTGATTAGAGGGCGGAATGGATAGAGACTCTCGATATTTAGCAACTGTACGACGAGCAATTTGAATACCCTGTTCTGCTAGTATGCTCGTTAATTTGTTATCACTCAAGGGTTTTACAGGGTTCTCTGCCGCAATGAGTTTTTTTACTAGCGCGCGTATAGCGATAGAAGACGCTTCTCCTCCTGTATCAGTGTTAACATGGCTAGAAAAAAAGTATTTAAGTTCAAAAATACCTCTTGGACTATGAAGGTATTTTTGCGATGTGACACGTGAAATTGTTGATTCGTGCATATCAACCTGATAAGCAATATCCGCTAATACCATAGGTTTCATATGCTCTTCACCATATTCAAAAAATTCTTGCTGATTTTCAACAATACATTGGGCAACTTTTAATAAAGTTTCATTACGACTTTCTAAACTTTTTATCAACCATTTCGCTTCTTGTAAGTTGTTACGGATGAATTGGTTATCTTCTTCATTACCAGAGTATTTGCCTAGAGAAGCATAATATTGATTAATTTTTAAACGTGGAATGTTTTCAGTATTTAGTGCTACTTGCCAGTCATTATCTATTTTGCGAACCAGAGCATCTGGGATAATATATTGTGGCTCTTTAGTTTGAATGATTTGCCCAGGTTTAGGATCTAATCGTTGGATCATATCGATAACTTCTTTCAAGACCGCTTCTTTTAATTTAGTTTTCCGACTAAGTTGCCGAAAATCACGATTGCCAAGTAATTCTAGATAGTTATTAATTATCAGTTTAGCTTCTTTTAGAAAAGGAGTCTCGCTAGGTAACGCTGATAACTGAATAAGTAAACAGTCTTTCAAATTTTTTGCTGCGACGCCAATTGGATCGAAGTGTTGGATCCGTTTTAATACAATTTCAACTTCTTCCAGGGTAATATCGGTTAGTGCCAAACCGGTGTAAATATCTTCAATAGTGGTGCTTAAATAGCCGGAATCGTCGACAGCATCAATAATGGCGGTGGCAATTGCTGCATCTATTTCAGTAAAGGGTGTCAATGACGCTTGCCAGGATAAATAATCTTGTAGTGTTTGCAACGTTTCCCCTTGGTAGAGAGGAAAATCATTGTCGCTAAAATTATTGGTTAAGCTTGGATAGCTATCTGAAGTATAAATTTCTTCCCAATTAGTATCTAAGGGTAATTCGTCAGGCATATCATTTTGTTCAATTGCTTCAAAACTATCTAGTGCCGCTGGCTCGTTATCATTAATATCTGATGTTTCGATTTCCTGGTAGAGGTCATCTTGTTCAAGCAAAGGATTGGTTTCAAGCGCTTGCTGAATTTCGTGCTGAAGTTCTAATGTTGAAAGTTGCAACAAACGAATCGCTTGTTGTAGCTGTGGTGTCATCGCCAACTGCTGACTGAGTCGGAGTTGCAAACTCTGTTTCATAAAATTGGCTTAACCTCTTGGGAATAACATAATAAAAAAACTTACAACTTTAATGAGTTAGGGTTAGAGGCGAAAACCTTCTCCCAAATAGACACGTTTGACTTGCTCATTTTCTAAAATCGCTTTAGGGGTTCCATGAGCGATAAGATGACCTTGACTTACAATGTAAGCACGTTCACAGACATCTAATGTTTCTCTCACATTATGATCGGTTATTAATACACCTAAACCATAATCTCTCAAGTGTTGGATTATTTTTTTTATATCTAATACTGAAATTGGATCAACACCCGCAAAAGGTTCATCTAAAAGAATAAATTTAGGATTAGCCGCCAATGCTCGGGCTATTTCCACTCGGCGGCGCTCCCCACCAGAAAGCGATTGACCGAGATTATTTCTCAAATGAGTAATACTAAATTCTTCCATCAATTCTTCGGCACGTTGTTGCTTTTCTTCGGAGGTTAAATCTTTACGAATTTCTAATACAGCCATCAGATTATCGTAAACGTTTAGCCGGCGAAATATTGAGGCTTCTTGTGGTAAATAACCTATTCCTCTACGAGCCCGTTCATGCAGAGGCAACAAACTAATATCTTCATCGTCGATAGCAATTTTTCCAGTATCACGAGGAACGATCCCAACTACCATATAAAAGGTTGTCGTTTTACCTGCACCATTTGGCCCTAGTAAACCAACGATTTCACCTGAACTGACTTCTAGGCTAACATCTTCAACAACCTTACGGTTTTTGTATGTTTTTGCCAAATGTTTTGCAGTTAATTTAGCCATTTTTATTATTTACTCTTACTATTATTTGTGCTTTTTACACCAGGGCCTTTTTCTTGTAATTGAGAAGGTAACAATATGGTCGTTACTCGTTTCCCTTTATCGCTAAACGCTTCCATTTGCTGGGTTGGGACTAAATAGGTAATTTTGTCACCTTTAATATTACTATCTAGTTGTTCAAGATAAGCATTACCCGTTAGGATAACCAGCTCTTTCTCCATTTCATAACGCATTTTATCACTATGACCTTTGATCGGTTTACCATCATCTTGTAATTGATAGAAGGTCGCTGGCGTACCATAGGCTTCGACAACCATCTTTTTTGCATCGCCGTTCGGACGAGTAACAACGACTTTATCAGCTCGAACATCTATAGATCCTTGTTTTATGACAACATTTTCTGTAAATGTGGTAATGTTTTTTTCTAAATCAAGCGACTGTTTGACTGAATCAATCTGAATGGGTTGTTGAGAGTCACTTTTCAGCGCTACTGCTGGCAAGCTTAATATGAATATTGAGCTAGTAAGTACTACATTAATGAAGATCTTTTTTGCCAATATCATTTTAGTGGTTTCCTTCGGGAGCTGTTTGCTTATTTGGGATTTCGTAATAGGTCTTAACATCTTCAATTAACTCTGCGGTATGGGTTCGCATATTACCGCGCATTTTCATACCCACTGATCGTAAACCGATACCAATTACCGTCACTTTATCATTGGATGAAACATCCTGGGTAATTAGGTTAACGATGGCACTTTCTGTCAAAATTTGTTGTAAATCTGAAGTTGGATTTAAGCTATTTACTTGAACATTACCATATAAATAGAGCATATTGTCGCTCGTTAATTTGGCTTTATTGGCGCGTATGGCCCAAGTAGGAATACTTTTGGTGTCGTAGGTTGTTAATACTGGATTAATAAACCAACTAATTTTACTACTCGAATAGTGGTGTGTCTCATCCGTTATCAACTTATAAGCCAATTTGCCCATTGGGTCATAGACATGAGTAACGGCATTGGCAGTTTGATAATTTGGTTGACTATTTTCAATCATAGCAGGTGCTTTTGATTGATTAAAATCAGCTAAGTTCCAGCCAATAAGCGCTAAAACAATCAGTGTTAATATAATGTTAAGCCAAAACTTAAATTTGCTCATTTGTCGTTTCATTTTTGCCTATATTGATAAACCGTGGGCATTTTCTATCTTGTCTTGAGCAAGTAGGATCAGATCACATATTTCACGTACAGCACCTTTGCCTCCTGCTCGATATGTAACATAATGGGCTTTACTTAACAACATTGGATGCGCATCAGCTACGGCAACCGAAAGCCCTACCTGCGACATGACTGGCCAGTCAATTAAATCATCACCAATATAAGCAATCTGTTGAGGTTGGAGTTTTAATCGGATTATCAGATCATTATAAGCTAAATTTTTTTCACTTTGCCCTTGGTAAAGATAATTAATACCGAGAGTTTTGGCACGATCTTCCAATAATTTAGCTTTACGTCCGGTAATAATGGCGACTTCAATCGCAGAAGTTAATAAACAACGGATACCGTAACCATCTTTTACATTGAATGCTTTTAGCTCTTCACCATTATTTCCCATATAAACTAAGCCATCTGTCATGACACCATCAACATCGCAAATGAGTAATTTTATCAGACGTGCTTTTTCAATGATATGTTGTTCTACTGGGCCATAACAGCTTGTTATTTTATTATGCTCATTCATGTATTAGTTCCAATAATTATATGATGCCAGCTTGCAAAAGATCATGCAGATGAATGACACCAATAAGTGTATCTGCTTTTGCTACCAGTAATGAAGTAATATGGTGTTGTTGCATCAAATTTAAGGCATCAACTGCTAGCATATCAGGTTTTACTCTAATACCCCCGGTTGTCATCACATCGGCAATTTTGGCATTATTTAAGTCAATATTCATTGCAAAGACACGTCGTAAGTCACCATCGGTGAAAATACCTTCAATCTGCATTTCTTCGTTACAAATCACAACCATGCCAAGTTTTTTGCGTGTAATTTCCACTAATGCTTGCTGTAATGTTGCCTGTTTCGCAACATTGGGAATATTTTTCCCTGTGTGCATTAAGTCACTCACTCTTAATAATAGTTTGCGCCCTAATGTGCCACCTGGATGAGAGAGTGCAAAATCTTCAGCAGTAAAACCACGCGCTTCAAGTAAAGCGACAGCAATGGCATCCCCCATGACGAGCATCGCCGTTGTGCTTGTTGTTGGCGCTAGACCTAATGGGCAAGCTTCTTGTGGTACCTTGATACAAAGGTGAATATCTGCCGCTTTACCCATTCTACTAGCAGGATTTTTTGTCATACAAATTAGCGCTATGTGTTGGCGTTTTAACACAGGAATGAGTGCTAATATTTCATTTGACTCACCGGAGTTAGAGATAGCCAGAACAATATCTTTACTGCTAATCATGCCTAAGTCACCATGACTGGCTTCTCCTGGATGAACAAAAAAAGCAGGTGTTCCTGTACTAGCTAATGTGGCTGCAATTTTACGGCCAATATGGCCTGATTTTCCCATCCCCATAACCACCACTTTGCCAGTACATTTGAAAATCAGTTCACAAGCTTGGTTAAAATCATCATTGATATATTGCTCCAGATTGGCAAGCCCACTACGTTCAATTTCCAATACCTTCTTCGCTGTTTTTTGAAAATCAATTTCCGACATTTTTATTTCCAAATTTGATATAAGTAATTTAATTATATGGGTTAATAGATCTTTAGTAAGGCTCGTTTTTTCCTATTACTCGTTTTATATTACAGCCATCATTATATTATTCGTATATTGTATTATTAAAAAAATAGCATTTTTCACTATGATAACATTTGAGAATTTGTTTATTGTGACCATGTAATGAGCAAAAGTAAAATTGGCAATAATATTGATAGCGAATATATGGTAGTTTTTAGGTAATATGTTCCATACTGAGTAAATATATTTAAATGATAGTTAGACAGAAAGGCTATTATCGTCATGAAGAAGTCTGCAGATAATATCATAGAAATCAAGGATATGTCTTTTATTCGGGGTCAACGGCCGATTTTTACCGATATGAGTTTGACGATCCCCAGGGGAAAAATTACGGCAATTATGGGGCCATCAGGTATTGGAAAAACAACTTTGCTACGTTTGATTGGAGGACAATTACGGCCAGATAAGGGAGAAATTTGGTTTGATGGTGTGAATATCCCAATGCTATCAAGCGCAGAACTTTATACTGCTCGTAAGAAAATGAGTATGTTGTTTCAGTCTGGGGCCTTATTTACTGATATGAATGTTTTTGACAATGTTGCTTTTCCTTTACGTGAACATACTGTTTTAGCAGCAGAAATTATTAGAACGGTCGTCATGATGAAACTAGAAGCTGTCGGGTTGAGAGGTGCAGCCAATCTTATGCCGGCTGAATTATCAGGTGGTATGGCACGACGAGCTGCGTTAGCACGCGCTATTGCCCTAGATCCACAATTAATTTTATTTGATGAGCCTTTTGTTGGGCAAGATCCGATAACTATGGGAGTTTTGGTTAAACTTATCGATGAACTTAATCATGCATTAGGTATTACTTGTGTTATTGTTTCTCACGATGTACCAGAAGTGTTGAGTATAGCGGATAAAGCTTATATTGTTGCAGAACAACATGTCATTGCTGAAGGTACTGCGAAAGAATTGCAACAAAATAAGGATGCGCGGGTTAGGCAATTTCTTGATGGTATAGCAGATGGTCCAGTACCATTTAAATTTCCCGCAGGAAATTATGCAGCAGATTTATTAGGGTAATGGGATGATACTAATTGATACACTAGCCGCATTAGGTCGTCGTTCACTGGCTGTGGTGGCGACATTTGGCCGTGCAGGTTATTTGTTATTTCGGGCTTTATTTGGTAAACCTGAATTTGCAAAACAATGGCCATTATTAATAAAACAGCTCTACAATGTAGGAGTCTTATCTTTATTAATAATTGCTGTATCGGGATTATTTATTGGCATGGTACTTGGCTTACAAGGATATTTAGTCTTGACCATGTTTAGTGCTGAATCCAGTCTTGGCATGATGGTAGCCCTTTCTTTGTTAAGGGAATTAGGGCCGGTAGTGACTGCGCTTTTATTTGCTGGCAGAGCGGGTTCTGCATTAACAGCAGAAATAGGATTAATGAAAGCAACAGAGCAGATCTCTAGTTTGGAAATGATGGCGGTTGATCCGCTACGTCGTGTGATTGCGCCGCGTTTTTGGGCAGGGCTAATTAGTATGCCATTACTGGCATTGATTTGTGTCGCAGTGGGTATATTAGGTGGGGCGCTAGTCGGTGTCGATTGGAAAGGAATTGATGAGGGTTTTTTTTGGTCATCGATGCAATCTGCCATTGAGTGGAAAAAGGATATTCTCAACTGTTTTATTAAAAGTGTGGTATTTGCTTTTACGGTCAGTTGGATCGCTTTATTTAATGGTTATGATGCAATCCCAACATCGGAAGGGATCAGTCGCGCAACAACCAGAACTGTTGTTCATTCGTCATTAGCTGTGTTGGGTTTAGATTTTGTGCTTACTGCACTGATGTTTGGGAATTAATTCATGCAAAGTAAGAAAAGTGAAATTCTAGTTGGACTATTTGTTTTGATTGCATTAGCTGCGATTGTCTTTTTATGTTTAAAAGTTGCAGATATTAAATCATTTGGAAATCAACCGACTTATAAAGTTACAGCTTCTTTTACCAATGTGGGTGGATTGAAAGTAAATTCACCGGTAAAGATAGGTGGTGTGGTGGTTGGCCGAATAGTCGATATTATGTTGGATAAGAAAACTTATACTCCACGTGTTACCTTAGCGATTTTTAGTCAATATGACAATATTCCTGATAACAGCTCATTGTCAATACTTACCGCTGGATTATTAGGTGAACAGTTTTTAGCACTTAATGTGGGTTTTTATGATCCAGATATGGGCGTTACCTTTCTTAAGGACGGTGGACGCATTGAAGATACTAAACCGGCGATAATATTGGAAGATTTAATTGGGCAATTCTTATATAGAAGTGGCGATCCTAATCGTTCAAATAGAGCAAGCCCAGTTTCCGACAATAATGAAAAATCTTCCACGACACCCTAATGAATAATCTAATATGATGAGAAGGAACCTATTTTATGCTTAAACGTTTCTTAATAGTGGCTTTGTTAGTGGTTGCTCCGTTTGCGATGGCGATAGATCAATCCAACCCATATAAACTGATGCAAGAAGCCGCCGCTAGAACTTTTACGCGCTTAAAAAATGAACAACCGATGATCCGGCAAAATCCAGATTACTTACGCAGGGTTGTTCGTGAAGAGCTTATGCCTTATGTACAAATTAAATATGCTGGAGCATTAGTTTTAGGATCTTATTATAGTAGTGCAACGCCTTCACAACGGGATGCTTATTTTCAAGCGATTGAGGCCTATTTGGAACAAGCTTATGGGCAAGCTTTGGCAATGTATCATGGACAACAATATCAAATTGCGCCTGAACAACCATTAGGTGATAGGAATGTGGTTGCTATTCGAGTAACAATTACTGATCCACAGGGGCGACCACCTGTACGTCTTGATTTTCAATGGCGTAAAAACAGTAAGACAGGCTATTGGCAAGCTTATGATATGATTACTGAAGGCGTCAGTTTAATTACCACTAAACAAAATGAGTGGGCTAATATTTTACGGACCAAAGGTATTGACGGCTTGACACAGGAATTGCTCAGTAGCGCAAAAAATCCCATCACATTGGAAAATAAAAAATCATGATACCCATGTTAACCTGGGAGCAGGATGGTAAAACGTTGATTTTAGCCGGGGAGCTTGATCGTGATACTTTGCCCGCTTTTTGGCAACAGAGAAATCAGTTACTCAAAGGTATTAATGCTATTAATGTTTCCCAGTTATCTCATATTGATTCTACCGGGCTCGCAATGTTTGTCAGATTAAAGTCAGAACAGCAGTCAGAAAATAAATGGGTATTTGAAGGTATTAGTGAACGTTTTAAGACGCTTATTAGACTTTATAAACTTGAGAGTTTTATGAACTAATTGGGTCATAAATTTTAAAACTAGCTTACATAAAGCAGTCGCTCTTGCGCATTTTTTATGCCAAGAGCGTTTGTTTTGATTTGCAGCAGATAATAGATCGCTTAGGATAGATGTATTATCTTTTAATGTTAGAATTGAGTTTAATTATGGATACAAATGAAATAAAGCAAGTATTAATAGAACAATTGAAACTTGATGAAGTGATTGTCAATGGCGATGGCAGCCATTTTCAAATAATTGCTGTCGGTGAAATGTTTAACGGCATGAGTCGGATTAAGCAACAGCAAGTAATTTATGCGCCGCTAATGGAATATATTGCAGATAATCGGATACATGCATTATCAATTAAAGCTTATACCCCCGCAGAATGGACAAGAGATCGTAAGCTTAATGGTTTTTAAGACTATACTTTTGCATTAATAATATAAATATTACTCATAGAGAATTTCTTGATGGATAAGTTTCGATTAAAAGGGCCAACGCGTTTGATGGGAGAGGTCTCGATTTCTGGTGCAAAAAATGCGGCATTACCGATATTGTTTGCATCGCTATTAGCCGAAGAACCTGTTGAATTACAAAATGTTCCAAAGCTAAAAGATATTGATACAACAATTGAATTGCTTAATCAGTTAGGTACCAAAGTTGAGCGTAATGGTGCTATTTTTGTTGATGCACGTGGCATTAATAAATTTTGTGCTCCATATGAATTAGTCAAGACGATGCGTGCATCTATTTGGGCTTTGGCGCCATTAGTTGCTCGTTTCGGTCAAGGTCAGGTATCTTTACCGGGAGGATGTGCGATTGGTGCGCGTCCAGTTGATTTGCATATTGCCGGACTTGAGCAACTTGGGGCTAAAATTACCTTAGATGAAGGTTATGTTAAAGCCTCTGTTGATGGTCGTTTGCAAGGCGCCAATATTGTTATGGATAAGGTTAGTGTTGGCGCGACCGTGTCTATTATGACGGCTGCAACCCTAGCAGAGGGAAAAACAGTCATTGAAAACGCTGCTCGTGAACCCGAAGTTGAAGATACAGCCAACTTTTTAAATTCATTGGGAGCAAAGATCACAGGTGCGGGCACAGACAGCATCATCATTGAAGGGGTAGCTCACTTAGGTGGTGGTATTTATCGAATTTTACCTGATCGCATTGAAACGGGAACTTTTCTTGTAGCCGCAGCTATCTCTGGCGGAAAAGTCATTTGCCGCAATACTAAACCAGCTACATTGGATGCAGTACTAGCTAAATTACGTGAAGCGGGGGCAGAAATTCAAATTGGTGAGGATTGGATCCAACTGGATATGCATGGTAAGCGACCAAAAGCAGTGACTATCAGAACGGAACCGCATCCCGGCTTTCCAACAGATATGCAGGCGCAATTTAGCTTACTTAATTTAGTGGCTGAAGGTGTTAGTACAATAACGGAAACTATTTTTGAAAATCGTTTTATGCATATTCCCGAGTTAATTCGTATGGGAGCTCATGCGGAAATAGAAGGCAATACCGTTGTTTGTCATGGTGTTAAACAACTTATGGGTGCTCAAGTAATGGCAACGGATTTGCGGGCATCTGCTAGTTTAGTGCTGGCAGGTTGTGTTGCGAAAGGAAAAACAATTGTTGATCGGATTTACCATATCGATCGTGGATATGAAAGAATAGAAGAGAAACTACGTAGTTTAGGGGCAAATATAGAGCGTATTAGCGTAGATAAAAAATAACCCGCTATTTTACAAAGGTAAAAATCAGTAGCTTAGTTAGATTACTGGTTCTTACTTATTGTAGTAATGATTTTCCTTCATTGTACTCTTCAATTTTAACGTGAACAGTGATTGTTTTGTCGTTTCGTATTAGTACGATAGGGACGATACTGCCAGGATTAATTTCAGCAACTTGATCCATTGTTTCAGCAGCAGAGATAACCGGCTGGCCATTAACAGAAATGATAATATCACCGACTTGAATACCGGCATTTTCTGCTGGGCCATTTGGCGCCACCTGAAAAATACGTAACCCTTTAATTTGATTAATATCGTTATTGTTAGAACGAATACGGGGTAAGTCCCGCGCAGTGATACCAATAAAGCCACGGATCACTCGTCCATCACGAATAAGTTTTTCCATAATTTTAGTTGCTAATTCAGTTGGAATAGCAAAACCTAGTCCCTCAGGCGTGAAACCATTTTCTGAATGATCGAATGAGAGTGTATTAATTCCCATTAATTCACCTTCAGTATTAATTAGTGCTCCGCCTGAATTTCCATGATTAATAGACGCATCTGTCTGAAGAAAATTCTGTCGGCGGGTGGGGCTTAGCCCTACACGTCCGGTGGCACTAATAATTCCTTGTGTTACCGTTTGTCCTAAGTTATAGGGGTTACCGATGGCTAATACGATATCGCCAACGTGTGCTTTACGATGTAGATTAATCGGTATCACCGGAAGATTTTCAGCGTCTATTTTTAAAACAGCCAGGTCTGTTAAACTATCTGAGCCAACAATTAATGCGTCAAAAATTAACCCATCAGGTAGTGCAATCTGAATTTGATCTGCATTATTAACGACATGTCTGTTTGTAATAATATAACCGTTACTACTCATAATGACACCAGAGCCTAGTGCGGTTAATTCGCGCCCATTCTGGGAAAAACTACCAGTACCGCTGCTATAAACATAGACCACAGCTGGTGCTGCTCTACGTACTGCTTTACTAAAACTAATAGGTTGATCATCTTTTTTACCGTCTAGAAGATCATTGAGTCCTTTTGGACGGATAGATGGAATAGCTATTAGCAAAATAGCAGCAATAACAAGCCCTACAATGACGGCACGAAAAAGCTTGATGAACATAGTAAGTATTCTGTAATAAGCGATGAACGAGATAATAAAATAGCAGGATACCATAAATACAAACAGGTACGGTAGTTAACCGTACCTGTTTATTGGATGATTAGTTGAATATATTATTACCACGAAGTAATAAGATGATATTTTGATCACCACGTAAAATATTTAATACTAAAGCGGTAGGCTTAGTTTCAATAATTTTACGAAGTTGATTAATATTTTCTATCTGTTGTTCGTTGGCTCTAACAATCAGATCACCTTTAGCCAGACCAAGCATTGCTGCAGGTGAATTAGACGAAACGCTATCGACTTTGACACCTTTAGTGCCCTTAATCGTACTATTGCTTAAAGTGGCGCCCATTAGTGAAGTGGTTAAAACTTCGGCTTTTGTACTGGTGGACTCACTATCCTCTAAAGTAACGATCACTTCCATTGGCTTGCCTTTACGTAGTAGCCCGATGGTGATTTGTTTACCAATTTCACTGGTGCCAATTTTAGCTCTCAACTCGGCAAAACTATTGATATATTTATTATTAATTGAAACCAAAACATCCCCAGGTTTAATACCTGCTTTGGCTGCTGCAGAATTTGGGATTACTTCACTAACAAATGCCCCTTTTTGCGCATCAATATTCAATGCTTTTGCTACATCAGAGGTCATTTCAGTGCCTTTGATCCCTAATAATCCACGTTTTACTTCACCATGTTTGATAATTTGATCGCTAAGAGATTTAGCCATATTGGATGGAATCGCAAAGCCTATACCAATATTACCCCCGCCAGGTGCTAAAATGGCGGTATTAATACCAATTAGTTCACCATTGAGATTAACCAATGCACCACCTGAGTTACCTCTATTAATAGAAGCGTCAGTTTGAATAAAATTTTCCAGACCCTCTACATTTAAACCACTACGACCCAATGCAGAAATAATGCCGGATGTTGCCGTTTGGCCTAAGCCAAAAGGGTTACCAACAGCAACAGCAAAATCGCCAACCCGCAGTTTATCGGAGTCAGCTATTTTTATCGCCATTAAGTTCAATTTTTTCAGATTTGCTGTACTCGAATCTTTGATTTGTAACAAGGCGATATCTGTTTGAGGATCACGGCCGATAAGTTTAACATCAATTTCTTTGCCATCATTAAGCTGAATTTGAATGTTATCAGCATTATCGATGACATGGTTATTAGTTAGGATATAACCTTTTTCAGCATCAATAATTACCCCGGAGCCTAATCCTTCAAAAGGGCGAATACTCTGTTGCTGTGAGGGAAAATTCGGCCCAAAAAAGAATTTAAATTCTTCGGGTAACTGTTGATTTTGAACACGTGTTCCAGATACACGAATACTAACTACGGCAGGAAGTACTTTTTCTAGCATCGGGGCTAGGCTAGGTAATTCTTGACCAGATGATAAAGCAATTGGTGGCATTGATGCAGAATAACTTACTGCAGGTATACTTATGAGCGAAAGACTGATACTCATAGCTAATATAGTTAAAAAATGTTTCTCTTTTTTCATCATGAATTCAATTCTCTTACATACCTAATTTATTTTAAGGTAATTTGCTTCCTGGATAGAAAAGGCCTCAGCAGGTCTAAGACTATAAATTATGCAAAAAAGTTCAGCCAACCGATAGTGGTAATCGTTTTTTTACATGTATTTACAAGATATTAATTTTTTATAACAAAATGGATCTATCAGGTGGATGCGCTACCAACAAAATTAGGTAAAGATGCAATTTTATTAATATAAGTAACCTAATTTACCTTTTTTTTTCTTTCATTGAGCGAAATAAGCCAGAAGAGCCTTCAGAGTAGTCTTTGGGCGGTAAATTAACGGCAGTTTGATGATTGTCTGATTCTGATTCAGTCAAACGATAGTTAAAGGGGTTGTTTTGTATTGGCATATCAGGCATGAGTTCATGAGAACTTTTCGCCATATGCTGATAGAGTTGACGATAATCTTGCGCCATGTTATCGAGTAACTCTGCACTACGGGCAAAATGGCTGACCAATTCTTTACGATATTCTTCCAATTCATGGTTTTTCTTTTCAAGTTCGGCTTGCAAAGCTTGTTGGTTACGTAGCTTGGTATTGCCAAAGCGAACTACCAGTGCACCAATAATGAAACCTACAATTAGACCGATTAGTGCATATTCCCAAGTCATGGTGACTCCTTCATTAACAAAACAACATTTATTTTCATAGAAATAAATTCACATTATAGCAGTCACTATACCTGTTAAAAGGACATAAGTGAAAGCGGGAAAAGTTATTGCTAATGATTTCACATTATTTTGAGGTATTAAAGTACGAAAGATTATCGATATAATGTTTATGCTAGGTTTCATTGGCCAATAAAATTATGACCTTTTAAGGAGTATCGCGTTAATGGCATTGTTGACTCCCTCTAAACTTTACCAACAGTTTTTGGCTACCGGAGATTATCAATTTGATGAGGTGCAAAGTAAAGCGATAGCACGTTTAGATATTATTCATCATCAATTGCTTAATAGAACATCCCAGTTATCTTTGAGAAATAAAATTGGTCAATTATTTGTTAAGAAATCACAGAAGAATTGTGAGCCTGTCCACGGATTATATATGTGGGGTGGTGTTGGCCGAGGTAAAACCTGGTTGATGGATCTCTTTTATCAGAGTTTACCGGATGGCAGAAAATTACGTTTACATTTTCATCGCTTCATGTGGCGAGTGCAGAATGAAATGATTGAGTTACAAGGTCAGCAAGATCCATTAGAAATTATTGCTGATAAATTTAAAAAACAGACCGATGTTTTATGCTTTGATGAGTTTTTTGTCTCTGATATCACTGATGCAATGATTTTGGCAACGTTATTAAAAGCTTTATTTGCCAGAAGAATTTGTTTAATAGCAACTTCTAATATTCCACCAGATGAACTCTATCGAAATGGATTGCAACGAACACGTTTTCTACCCGCGATCGAACAAATTAAAAAATACTGTGACATTATAAATGTTGATGCAGGTATTGATTATCGTTTACGTACCTTGAAACAGGCGGGTCTTTATCTTACGCCAATTGATGAAGAGAGCTGCAAGAGGATGGATGAGATATTTATTAAATTAGCTGGCAAACCTGGAGATAGGCTCCCTATCCTTAAGATTAATCATCGTACTATGCCGGCAATTCGTACTGCAGAAGGTATATTATCGATTGAATTTAAAGTACTATGTGAAGATGCACGTAGTCAAAATGACTATATCGTTTTAGCAAAAGATTATCATACTGTATTACTGTATAATGTTTCGATGATGTCCGAAATTCATGAAGATGTAGCTAGGCGTTTTCTCGCTCTGATAGACGAATTTTATGAGCGAAAAGTTAAGTTGATTATTAATGCTGAGGTCGCAATGGATAAACTTTACCAAGGGCATTTATTACGTTTTGAATATCAACGTTGTTTATCAAGATTGCAAGAAATGCAGAGCGAAGAATACCTAAAATTACCTCATATAGCTTGATTAGCGAGTAATAATACAATAAATTAGCGAGAAAATTTATTTTTTGGGTCGATTTTTAGCAAAAACTTCTCTATAATCTCGCCACCCCACGTTACAGCAAGTTTTTTATTTCCCAAAAATCTTGCATTAATGTCAGTTTGACTACTCGAAGGGGTAGGATTCACTGGACACAACTTAGCGTGAACATGCTGAAGTATTTTTATAAAATATGAGTGTTCGCCAACATGTAACTTATATATGGGTAAGCTTTAATGAAAACTTTTACAGCTAAACCAGAAACCGTAAAACGCGACTGGTACGTTGTTGATGCAGATGGAAAAACTTTAGGCCGTCTTGCAACTGAAATTGCTCGTCGTTTACGCGGCAAGCATAAAGCGGAATATACTCCGCATGTCGATACTGGTGATTACATCATTGTTGTTAATGCAGAAAAAGTTGCTGTTACTGGTAACAAGCGTGAAGACAAAATCTACTATCGCCATACTGGTTATATCGGTGGTATCAAACAAGCGACCTTCGAAGAAATGATTGCCCGTCACCCTGAGCGTGTAATTGAAATTGCGGTTAAAGGTATGCTACCCAAAGGACCTCTTGGTCGTGCGATGTACCGTAAAATGAAAGTTTATGCGGGTAGTGATCACAACCACGCGGCACAGCAGCCGCAAGTTCTTGACATTTAATCGGGATGGATATAGGCAATGGCTGAAAATCAATACTACGGCACTGGTCGCCGCAAAAGCTCTTCCGCACGTGTCTTCATTAAGCCAGGTAGCGGTAATATTACTATCAATCAACGCAGCCTTGAGGAGTATTTTGGCCGCGAAACGGCGCGAATGGTTGTTCGCCAACCGTTAGAATTGGTTGATATGTTACAGAAACTGGATTTATATATTACCGTTAAAGGTGGTGGCATTTCTGGTCAAGCAGGTGCAATCCGTCATGGTATTACACGTGCATTGATGGGATATGACGAGACACTACGTTCTGAACTACGCAAAGCTGGGTTTGTTACCCGTGATGCGCGTTCTGTTGAGCGTAAGAAAGTGGGGCTGCGTAAAGCACGTCGTCGTCCACAATACTCTAAACGTTAATTTCTTGTTTTTGCAACAAATTATTAACATAAGGCCCGCCTTTAGGCGGGTTTTTAGTATGTTATAAATTTATATTATCTTGCGATTATTAATTTAAATTTTTTTACTATAAATTTTTTCAATAAAAATTGTTCTAATTTTGTACATTTATCATAAAATCTTGTCAAACTTTCCCCCATATTGACCAAAATCTGATAGACTATAGGCCATTAATTTCTTATCTATTTCCAGCAAATTTGTTGGAAATAACATGTATTAATTGCAGTTCAATGAATAGATGCCTGTTAACTGAGTAATTGGTTTACAAGCGTTTTAAACATGTGAGAATGGCCTTATATTATGGCTGTTTGGTCTTTTTTAATAAAACTTGGAGGTTTTCATGGCTGTCGCTGCCAACAAACGTTCGGTAATGACGCTGTTTTCCGGCCCGACCGACATATTTAGCCATCAAGTGCGGATCGTATTGGCAGAAAAGGGCGTGAGCGTTGAGATTGAGAATGTTGAAGCAGGCAATTTGCCTCAAGATTTGATTGATCTAAATCCTTACCAAACAGTACCAACGCTGGTTGATAGAGAATTAACATTGTATGATTCCCGCGTTGTTATGGAATATCTTGATGAACGCTTTCCGCATCCACCATTGATGCCGGTTTATCCAGTTGCGCGTGGTAGTAGTCGTTTGATGATGCATAGGATAGATAAAGATTGGTATTCTTTGATGTATAAGATTGAAAATAAAGATCCTCAAGCTGATGCTGCCCGTAAGCAGTTAAGAGAGGAGTTGATATCAATCTCGCCAATTTTTAAAGAGATGCCGTTTTTTATGAGCGAAGAATTTAGTCTAGTTGACTGTTATTTAGCTCCCCTTTTGTGGCGTTTACCTTTTTGGAATATCGACATCCCCAAAGGAAAAGAAACAGAGGGCATTCGTTCTTATATGGAACGTGTATTTGAACGAGACTCTTTCCTTGCTTCATTAACTGAAGCTGAACGTGAGATGCGTTTATCTACCACAGGTTAATTTATTATGGAGTTGTTAGGAATGTCGCCACGTCGTCCTTATCTTCTTAGGGCTCATTATGAATGGCTTCTCGACAATAATATGACACCCCATTTAGTTGTGGATGTTAATATTTTTGGTGTAAATGTACCGATGGAATATGCCCATAAAGGGCAGATTATTTTAAATATTACACCTTCTGCTGTCGGTAATTTAGAGTTGACGAATGAAATCGTCAGTTTCAGTGCCCGCTTTGGTGGCGTTCCTCGCCATGTTGAAGTGCCCATGAGTGCTATTATTGCTATCTATGGGCGCGAAAATGGAGCAGGAATGATGTTTGAACCTGAGCCAGAATATGAGAGTAGCTCAGATGATTCTGTTGCTAAAAGTGAAAATTTAGTGCTTATTAGTGATACTGAATTGTCAAACGAAGCACAAGAAATAACGTCGATTTCATCTTCTGATGATGAGCCGCCGACGCCACCAAAAGGACGCCCGACGCTACGTGTTATTAAATAAGGTATATTATGATTGAGGGGAGTATAAAATACTGCCCTTTTTTTATTTTTAAACCCCTACTTTTTGTTTATTAAATTTTTATTTATCTGATAATTATAAAATTTCGTTTATAAGTTAATTCATTGTTTATGAAAATCTAAATGTAATTTATCCCTCATAATGTATGTTAGATCCCTCTGCTTTTTATCTATATAAGTTATGATTTAAGCTGATTTTCGGTATCGGAGTGTGTATGAAGCTGCTTAAAGGACTTGCTCAGTATTATGTTGATTTAATGATGAAGCTTGGCTTGATTGGATTTTCCTTACTATTAGCCACAGCACTGGTTGTATTAGCCATGGTATTACAGATAGCGGTTGATATTTTATTGTATGGCAATGTTCATAATATTGATTTGGTTCGCTCTATCTTTTTTGGATTGATTATCACGCCTTGGGCGGTCTATTTTCTTTCTGTGGTTGTCGAGCAACTCGAAGAGTCTCGTCGTCGTTTATCAGGTATGGTTGATAAATTAGAAGTTATGCGTAAGCGTGATGCCGAGCTTACTGACAAACTTAAAGGAAATATTGCTCAGTTAAATTTGGAAATTGCAGAGCGTGAAAAAGTACAAAAGGCGCATTTAGAATTATTAGAAAAATTGCAAAAAGAGATGAAGCGTCGAGAGCAGACACAACTTGAGTTCGAACAGCAGTCTATATTATTACAATCATTTTTAGATGCATCACCTGATCTTGTTTATTATCGTGATGAAAATAATGATTTTTCTTGTTGTAATAGAGCAATGGAATTATTAACAGGTCGTAGTGAAAAGCAGCTTATTGGACTAACCTATCGTGAAATTTATGGTGAGGAAGTTGCAGAGAAAGAGCTTGAAACTGATGAAAAAGTATTTCGTCATAATGTGTCATTAACTTATGAACAATGGTTGGTATACCCAGATGGACGAAAAGCATGTTTTGAAATACGTAAAGTCCCGTTTTATGACCGGGTGGGAAAACGTCATGGGTTAGTAGGGTTTGGGCGCGATATTACCGAGCGTAAGCATTATCAAGAAGCGTTAGAAAATGCTAGCAGGGATAAGACAACGTTTATTTCAACTATCAGCCATGAGCTTCGTACGCCGCTTAATGGGATTGTTGGGCTGAGTCGTATATTACTCGATACAGAATTAACTAATGAACAAACAAATTATTTGAAAACTATCCATGTCAGCGCTATTACTTTAGGTAATATTTTCAATGACATCATTGAGATGGATAAGATTGAACGTCGCAAAGTTAGTCTAGATAGTCAACAAATTGATTTTAATGAATTTATTTCTGATCTTGAAAATTTATCGAAACTTTTAGTACAACCTAAAGATTTAAAATTTATCCTAGAAGTAAAAGAAAATTTACCGAGTAAGATCATTACCGATGCAACACGGTTACGGCAAATACTATGGAATTTAATTGGTAATGCTGTGAGATTTACCCAACAAGGTGAGATTAAGGTTCGTATTTGGTATGAAGGACATGAGCAGCTTTTTATTCAGGTTATTGATAGTGGTATTGGGATCCCAAAAGAAGAGCAAAAAAAAATTTTTGCGATGTACTATCAGGTAAAAGGTAGTGCTGGTGGCCGGCCAGAAACGGGCACTGGGATTGGTCTTGCTGTTTCTAAGCGGTTAGCGCAAAGCATGGGAGGAGATATACAGGTTGCTAGTACATTAGGGGTTGGTTCTTGTTTCACTGTATCCGTTGTAGCGCCAATTGTTGCAAAAACTGTTGAAATGCCAACTCCAGAAGCTGTTTTATTACCTAAATTGCATATTCTTTTGGTGGAAGATATTGAATTAAATATTATCGTCGCACAATCTGTATTAGAAAAATTAGGTCATACCGTTGATATAGCTATGAATGGTAAAGAAGCATTAAAAATGTTCAAAATTGGTCGTTACGATTTAGTTTTATTGGATATTCAACTACCCGATATGACCGGCCTCGATATTGCACGTCAGCTTCGTCAAACCTATGCTAATGATGAACTTCCACCTTTAATTGCATTAACAGCTAATGTATTGAAAGACAAAAAAGAGTATCTTGCTGCAGGTATGGATGATGTCTTGAGTAAACCACTCTCAGTAACTGCATTGATAAAGATTATTGAAAAATATTTAACTGATTGTAAAAATAAATCCATCAACATTCCGCTAAAACAATTTGTTAACCATGATGACATATTAGATCTCAACATGCTCAACCAATATTTCGAACTAGTTGGCCCAAAACTTATTGAAGACAGCATAAAGATCTTTGAAAATATGATGCCAGGATATCTATCTTTATTAGAATCTAATATTGTGGCTAAAGATCGTAATGGGATTGTTGCCCAAGCCCACAAAATTAAAGGTGCAGCGGGGGCAGTTGGTTTACGCCATCTCCAGCAGTTAGCTCAACAGATCCAATCTCCTGATTTACCTGCCTGGTGGGATAATATCCAAGAATGGTTTGATGAATTAAAAGTCGATTGGCAAAAAGATGTTGAGGTTTTGAATCGATGGTTAGCGGTAGCTGAAAAAAAATAACCCCAACCGAAGTTGGGGTGCGCGAATATTGCGCCAACACCAGGGAAATCGTTTTTTACTCACCAATTATGATATGAATGAATGTAGATGGTGAGTAAAATAGAAATCTTGATTTTTTTGTCAGCCAATCAACATAACAAATATAATCGTTTTTGTTACAAGATTCATTAAAATTTGTGACCAAGTTCCATGTTATCACATTAAATGAACGAGTAACAATCTACTACAAATGGAGTCAAATATGAAACCTATTGCAGTAATTTTAAGTGGATGTGGTGTTTTGGATGGTAGCGAAATCCATGAGTCAGTACTTACTATGTTATCTTTGAGTCAAAATAGTGTTGAAATGTGTTTTTTGGCGCCTGATCGAGAGCAACTAGATGTTATTAATCATATAAATGGAAAAGAAAAACAAGAAAAACGGAACATAATGGTAGAATCTTCACGTATATCACGTGGAAAAATAGCACCTTTAGCATCAGCAGATGCAAATAAGTTTAGTGCAGTCATCATTCCTGGTGGATTTGGGGTTGCTAAAAATTTATCTAATTTTGCTATTAAAGAAAGTAATTGTGAAATAGATAAAGATTTATTAACATTTTGTCGCAAAATTCACCAACAAGGCAAGCCCATGGGGTTGATGTGTATTGCACCTGTTATGTTACCTAAGATTTTAAATAAAACGGTAACGTTAACAATAGGCAATGATAAAAAAACCATTGCTCAAATAGAAAAAATGGGCGGGAAACATATTGTTTGTTCCTTTGATGATATTGTAGTTGATGAAGATAATAGAGTAATAACAACACCCGCTTATATGTTAGCATCATCACCGAATGAAGCATGGCAAGGGATTAATAAATTAGTTAAAAAAGTCATCGAAATGGCTAGCTGTTAGTTATGTTAGCTTACTTATTATTATTATGGCATTGGTCAAAAAGGGCATTATTAATCTTATCTTCTTGTTGGCTAATAACGATTTTGATTTTTAAATTTTTGCCTGTTCCTTTTTCGATGGTAATGATAGAAAGAGAAATTAACGCTTGGTTATCATTAAATTTTTCTTATGTTACTCGGTCCACTTGGGTAGAAATTAATGCCATCTCGCCGAACATGTTAATTGCAGCTATTGCCGCAGAAGATCAAAATTTCCCAAATCATTGGGGATTTGATTTTCAGGCAATAGAAAGCGCCATCAACCAAAATCCGGCTAGCAAAAAACCTGTCAGAGGGGCTTCAACTATAACTCAACAAGTTGTAAAAAATCTTTGGCTATGGGATGGAAGAAGCTGGTTACGTAAAGGCATTGAAGCTATTATGACGCCAATAATTGAAGTTATGTGGTCTAAAAAGCGGATTTTGACGATTTATTTGAATATAGCTGAGTTTGGTGAAGGTATTTTTGGCGTAGAAGAGGCGGCAAAATATTATTTTAAAAAACAGGCAAATCAATTAAATGAAGCGGAAGCTGCACTATTAGCGGCAGTTTTACCAAATCCGTTAGTTTATCAAGTAAAAAGACCATCTAATGATCTATTAATAAGACAAGCATGGATACTGCGGCAAATGCAGCAATTAGGTGGTAAGAATTTTCTGAAAAAATATGGCTTCATTGCTAATTAATTTTAGTGCTAGTATATAATATTGAAAATTTCATTTTTTATGGATTTTTATTATTTACATAAGAGGATTATTTCTTTTGTTTATTATTTTTATTAAATCATAGATTTTGTTATTTTAGACGTCAAATAACTAACTGAGTTTCAGCAAAAAACCGATAACTCAGTGTATAAACCAGCAAAATAGCTACTGCACGGTTAAGCAAATTCAGGTGTTATAGTTTTTTTACTTTCCAATTAAATATCCTCTTACCTAAAAATAGAGTTATACGGAAGCTCCGCTGCTAACTATTCTCCTTAACAGCCCTTCGAGGGAGTATTGCTGCATGAGTAATATTTACATTGAGTGATATTATTTAACATAAATCGTTGTTCGAGAAATAGTGATCGTAATTCCAGATTGATTAATTTAAACACGTTACACAACTGATGGCATTTCAATACAAAGTGCTTATATTGAAGATAAGTAGCTACTTTAATCTACTCTTTTTTTAAATTATTGTGAAATTAGTTATGATAACCAAATATTGAGCTGCCATTAATAAAAGACAAAATATGGCTAGTAAGTATGCCAAGGGTTGTTACCCGACATCATAGCTGTCGGGTAATACAGTTAGCAAGGTAATTACTTTTTATATTGAATGAAAAAAATATTAATTAAGATAAGTAAATGCCGTAGTTACACGTTTAACGCCATCTGTCTCACTAGCAATTTTTGCTGCGGTAGCTCCTTCTTGTTGGGTGAGAATACCAAGTAAAAACACCTCTCCATTTTCTGTAATAACTTTGACGGTTGATGATTTAACTGAATCACTGGTAAGAATTTGCGATTTTATTTTGGTTGTTATCCAGGTATCTTTAGAAGCTGTACCAAGATCAACCAGCGTTGCCTGACGGATCTCATTATAAACCGCTTCAACACCTTCTACTTTGGTTGCTATCTGTTTTGCTCTTTCAGCTAAAGCCAGATCAGGAGCTTGGCCGGTAAGTAGTATCTTACCTTCATAAGCGGTAGTAATAATACGTGCATTGCGGGTAATTTCTTGATCTTTGTTAATAGCAGCACTAACGCGGGCTTCTAATGTTCCATCATCGACCTGGCGACCTACACTTCTTGGATCCGTCGCACTTTTTGTGGCGACCGCCGCTGAGCCTATTACAGCAGCACCAAGGCATCCTTGTAACAAAAGGGTACTGCATATTATGGTAATTAGAGGAAATAATCTCATTATTACTCCTTAGTCATCTTGATGCGGGAAAAGTGTATTATCGATTAGATCACATAAACAGTTAACTGTTAATAGGTGAACTTCTTGAATTCTGATGCTTCTTTGCGAAGGTATTCGAATTTCTACGTCCTGTGTGCCTAATAAGCCGGCTAATTCTCCTCCATCATGACCGGTTAAGGCTACAATAGTCATATCACGAGCTAGTGAAGCTTCAACCGCTTTTATCACAACGCGACTATCACCCTTGGTAGCAATTGCCAGGAGTACGTCACCAGATTGGCCTAATGCACGCACTTGCTTAGCATACACTTCTTCCGGTTTTGGGCCATTTGCAATCGAGGTTATAATCGCATTATCTGTGTTAAGACATAAAGCGGGAAGGCTTGGACGTTCAGCTTCAAATTGATTGAT
The DNA here is from genome assembly GCF_029873475.1 of Arsenophonus sp. aPb. Lineage (NCBI taxonomy): Bacteria > Pseudomonadati > Pseudomonadota > Gammaproteobacteria > Enterobacterales > Morganellaceae > Arsenophonus > Arsenophonus sp. aPb. Next base: position 2,833,777 of record NZ_CP123499.1, on the reverse strand, counting down.
CATACTGGTTGCAAAGCGTTGTGCAATTACTGCCGAGCCGCCACTGCCGCAACATAAAATTTTATTACCATTTAGTAAGGCGTGAACGATCATAATCGCTGCACGAGAAATAGCATCGGGTAATGCTTCAGCAGCGGCAATTTGTGTTTGAATACTTTCGGTAAAACAGGCTTTGATTTTCTCCAACACGTTAAGACCTACTTATAATTAGTGGATGGTGTCATAGTCACTAAAGGCATTTGGTAACCATTCAAACTGATTTCCTGTCGTAGCACAAATGTCAAAACGACATAAAGCGGTTTCTATGTTTTCATTATGTTTAAGCAGCCATAATTTTGCGGCTGCAAGTAATTTTTTTCGTTTACTTAAAGTTACTGACATTAATGCATTACCGAAATTATCATGGCGGCGAAAGCGTACTTCAACAAATACCCAGATGTTTTGATCTTTCATAACTAAATCAATTTCTCCAACCGAGAAACTCACATTGCGGCTAATAAATTGCAGCCCTTGCTGTTGTAAGAATTGTTTGGCTTTGTATTCGAAATGGCGTCCTTGTATCCAAGATAAATTTGGCGATTTTAGCATAGTGGATATCCTTATCTGTCAGGTGAAGATGCCGTTAAAATGACACTTTAGTCACTATTTTACTCTATTTTTGTCTATTGGCTGATAAATTTTACTTTTAACTTGCAATTTATTAAATCAATTGAACTCTTCCTTGTTGAAATTTTAACCAAGGCAGGGAACGAAAAATAACGCAATTTTCACTATTAACGCTTAATTTGCCTGTGGCACCATTTAATTCAATACTATTTTGGTGTAGTTGATTGAAATGATTGGCTAATAGCCAAGCATCAATCCCCATGGCGTAAAGACGAATCAAGGAGTAATCAGCCGAGAGTCGTTGATTAGCTTGTGTTAGTAAAGCGGAATTAGCACCAGCAAGTAAAGGGATTTCGCTGAATTGCAGATTTTCCATTTCCAGATAATAATCGGTACTTAAACCAGTTTGATGACTACGAGAACTGGCATAAAGTGTTGGACGTGTGCGACTATCGGTTGCCATATCTATCATCGGTTTAATCAATGCTAATTCATCACTTGTGGCCACAATATACACGGTATCAATAGCCTCTGCCATATCGTTGGTATTTGATGATTGCTGTTCGGCAAGCACGATTGATGTGCCTATCATACGTATTCCAGTACTCTGAGTAGTTCGGGCTTTTAGGCTATTAATATCACCAAAACTTTGTTTACGTACCGGGGTTTGTGTCAATTTTAACCATTCTTGAGCAAATACATTTGCGATACGTTCCCCAAAAGGTGAAGAAGGGATCAAGAGCAATGGTGCTTGTTTGCCTTGTTCTGCAATATGGCGAGCAGCATTAATGGCTTCATCTTCAGGCGATAGAGAAAAGTAACAGACATTATTTTTAAGTGGCATTTTATCATGACCTAATTCATTTAATGTCAATATATTCAATGGAGTATCTGTTTGGATAGCTTCAAGAACATCCGGTTTTAACAATGGCCCGACAACTAAAGTAATGCCATCCTGCTCGGCTTGTTGAAGTAGTGTCTCAATCGATTGAGTATTGGTATCGTATACTTTAACCTGTTGATTATTAATAGGCGCATTATCAATAATAAGCGATGGGGTTTGTGGATTGTTTTCTTGCGCTATATTATTGCTACTGTTAGTAATTGAATCAATAATACTTTGGACAGTATCACTATTTTGGTTGTTTTGCTCAGATGAGCTGGTTGTTGTGGTCTGATTAATAGGTAACCCTTTTTGGGCGTCAAGAAAACCTTGTAAAATGGCTTCAGCAAATATTTTTCCATTATTACTTAAAGGCAAGAATAGACCTATTTTAGGGTTGCTACTGATTGAAGAGTGATGAATGATTTGTATTAGTGCTGTTGGGGAAGTTTTAGCACCTGGGTTGGCTGGATAGCGTATTTTCCAATCGTTAAATGCATTATGTAATGCCGCTGGATCTTGGTAGTTATTATGGTAGAGATCAAGCAGATCAACCCAACCCTGTAAGACATTTTCGTCCGCCCTAACATCTAATTTTTGAATTTGTTCAGCAGGCATATTGATTAACATTTGCCAAAAATCATCAATATTCTTCTGGTGACTAACCTGATCTTTTAAGAGTGGTTCTTGCGCAATATAGGCGCGTAAAGCTTTAGCTGATGGTGTACCATTAGCAGCATCAATAATTGATTGATAATGGCTGATTTCAGAGCTTGTCTGTATGGTTGCATCAGCAGTCGGTTTACTTTGATCTACTGAGGAATGACATCCCACTAATATCAGTGAGGATAGTATTGCTATACAGATCAAACTTTTTTTAACAAAAATTGAAGAACGCATACTTTGTCCAGTGGTGTAATTATCATTGCTCAATTTTAATCGGTTATTCGGAAGAAACAATGAATGAACCTAATCAAGCTAAAGAGGTAGAGATGGTATCAACGCTATATATTGTACCAACTCCTATTGGTAATTTGGACGATATCACTCTGCGTGCATTGCAGATCCTTAAGCAGGTGGATCTTATTGCCGCGGAAGATACCCGGCGTACGGGTTTATTATTGCAGCACTTTGCTATTAATACCCGCATGATGTCCTTGCATGATCATAATGAACAGCAGAAAACAGATCAATTAATTCCGCAATTAAAGCAGGGACTAAGTATAGCGTTAGTTTCTGATGCAGGAACACCATTAATTAATGATCCTGGTTATCATTTGGTTAAATATTGTCGACAAGCTGGCATACGGGTAGTTCCTTTGCCTGGGCCTTGTGCTGCAATTACCGCGCTATCTGCTGCTGGTATCGCTTCAGATCGCTTTTGTTATGAAGGTTTTTTGCCGGCAAAACGTAAGAGTCGGCAAGAGGTATTGCAGGGGTTAATGGATGAGTCTAGAACACTTATTTTTTATGAATCACCTCATCGTTTGCTAGACACATTAGCAGATATGGTCGCTATTTGGGGCGCGCAACGTTATGTCATCTTGGCACGGGAATTAACAAAAACCTGGGAATCTATCCATGGTTTGCCGGTTGGAGAACTACTTGAATGGATAAAAGTTGATGAAAATCGTTATCGTGGCGAAATGGTATTGGTCGTTGAGGGGTATAGAGCACCAAAGGAGGCTAGTACAGCCATTTCCTTTGAGGTGAAGAAAACGTTAGCATTATTACAACAATCATTACCGTTAAAAAAAGCGGCGGCCATAACCGCAGAAATTTATGGTTTAAAAAAGAATGCATTATATAAGTATGCCCTTGAACAACAAGTTAGCGCTGATAGTGCAATCAAGTAGGTTAGCAGTTGGCCAGCTATTATAAATAACTATACAAATTAATGTTAAATCCCTATAATTTGGCGTTGGAGTTAGCTAGACGACCGCTGCTTTGTTGTTGGTTACCATAGGTAATTGATAATAAAGGGGAGGAAAGTCCGGGCTCCATAGGGCAGGGTGCCAGATAACGTCTGGGAGGCGAAAGCCTACGACTAGTGCAACAGAGAGTAAACCGCCGATGGCTATTAAAAGCACAGGTAAGGGTGAAAGGGTGCGGTAAGAGCGCACCGCGCAGCTGGCAACAGTTTGTGGCACGGTAAACTCCACCCGGAGCAAGGCCAAATAGGGGTTCATTAGATGCGGCCCGCATCGAACCCGGGTAGGCTGCTTGAGTCAGTGCGCAAGTGCTGGCCTAGATGAATGGTTGTCCACGACAGAACCCGGCTTATCGGCTGACTCTAAACCATTAAAAAACCCCATTGTGAGTAAACTTACAATGGGGGTTTACTTTTTAACTATTTAAAGTGCAATAGAATTGATAAACCGATTATTTATTATCAATAGCGTCTATAAACACTGCTTAGTCATTTCAAGTAATTTTTTGACGTCCTCAGGACGGGTATTTCCGGTTGTTTTATCGATAATAGAGCTATAAATATGCGGAATAATTTTCTTTACGCCAGCAGTTAATGCGATTTTAAGAATTTCCGTGTAGTTGTTTAAATCGATACCACCGGTTGGTTCAAGATAAAAATCACAACTAGCACAAGCCTCGGCAACAACTTGATACTCTTCGCGATATTTTAATCCTGCCATATTAAAAAATTTCACTGAGCTTGCGCCCATATCTTTTAACATTGCGATTGCCGTTTCAACAGGAACAATGGCATCTGGATAATTTGAGCTTAGCGGTCCAGTAGAAATTTTTACTTTACCAATTTCGCCCGTGGGTGAAATAAGCGCATTAACGATAGTCTGTTCTTGGCCCAATAATGCACGACTGGTTGCCGCACCAGTGAATACTTGGTTTACATGTTGAGGTTGAATGACTTTAGCAATTTGTGAAACCATATTAGATTGATTAGGATCGCCTGCACCTAAACCGACAGAAAGCGCATTATCAATTTCATCAGCATATTTAGCCATATCTTCGATAGCACTATTTAAGTCAGCATAGTTTTTCGACAGCACGCCAACAACGACATAAGTTTCAGCGGCTTGATAAATATCTTTAGCATTTTGGTGAGAGCCTGCTAGAACATTCAGACAAACACGATCATGATAGAAATTAGGGGTTAATTGTTTTCCCATTATTTGACTCCAGTAACAACTTGGCGTATGCGTGAGACAATTGTTTTCATTTGTTCGTTAGTAACACTACGGATATCAGCTTCAACTTTCCCTTCGTTGGCTTTATATTCGCGAAAATAGATAGCGGTATCGCCTTGTTTTAATTCTGCCATCATGGCGTAAGTGGTTTTACCAATGGCTTTTTGATCGAAGCTTATTTCTGCTCGAGCAATATCACGGCCCGCTGCATCCCAAACAATTTGGGCTTTAACACCTTTGATTTTGTTGAGCTCATTAATAAAGTCAGTCATCCGCTCAACCATTTGTTTGCCGGTTTCTTTTTTGGCAGTTAGGTAGAGTTCAATCGCTAATGTTAGGCCTAAAATACCTTCTTTACCGACTTTCATTGCGCGGCCTATGCCGCTACTTTGTTGTTTAACCCACTCAACGTATTGATGTTTACCAATGACTAGCCCGCTAGTTGGACCTTCAATTGCTTTAGCGCCACTGTAGATCACCAAATCAGCACCGTCTTGATAATAAGCCACTAGATCTTCTTCTGCGGCTGCATCGACTATTAACGGGATTTTATGTTTTTTAGCAACTTGCGCCGCTTCTTTTACCGTTAACATACTTTTTTGTACGCAGTGATGCGATTTAACATAAAGAATAGCTGCGGTTTGATCGGTAATTCTAGCAGCAACTTGAGCAGCACTACATTCATTAGCATAACCGGCTTCGACAACTTCACCCCCACCAAGCGCGACCATGGTATCGACTGGTGCACCATAATTAACGTTATGTCCTTTCGGTATGACAATTTCACGGGCAACAGGTTGATGAGAAGTGTGAAGATTGTAAAGTAAATCCGCATTATCTTTTACTATCACGGCCGCGACGGATTGCGCAATTCCTGCTGAGGCGCAAGAAACAACCACCGCATTTTCCACCTTAAGTAGTTTGGCAATATATTGCCCGGTTTTATTTACCAGATCTTTAATTTCAAAGTAATGATTAAGTCCATAGCCGACGCGCTCTGTAACTTCAGCTTTGGGCGTAGAAACGCCAAGCATTGTCATGCGACCGGAGGCATTAATCACATTTTTGAGTTGATATTGTTCATAAATCGATTGCATATTCAGACTCACTTTCTGTGGAAACGATTTCTTTACCGCCAACAATGGCAACAACAGGCACAAACTTATGGCTACCAAAGCGTATTTCACCTTCTGCATCAGAAAGTTGAGTGCGCTCTTCTTTGAGATCAAAGATAGTGAAGTCTGCATCCATACCGATATCTAGATAGCCTTTACCTTGCAAATGGAGCAGGTCAGCGGCTTTTTTGGTGACACAATCAATGATTTGTTGTATTGAAAATCCCATACAAAGAAATTTAGTCATCACGAAAGCCAGACTATAAACTGGACCATTGATACGATTTTTGTGGTAAATATCGGAACTGATGATATCGGGATAAGTGCCAATACGCATAGCTTGTTCCGCAACTTTAAAGCTGAAACTTTCACCACCGTGGCCCACATCTAAGATCACTCCACGAGCAAGTGCACGTTGAATTGATGGCTTTAGATTGCCATTATCATCCAAAATACGATTAGGTTTACCATTAAAACAGTGGGTAATGATATCACCTTTGGTTAACAAATCTGCGATATCATCAAGATTGGGGGGATTATTACCAATATGCACCATTAATGGTAACCCACTTTTTTTCTGCATCGCTTTTGCTTTGACAAGCGGAGTTATACCATTTTCACCAACCACGCTTTTACTCATGCGTGCTTTTATCCCGACGACAAAGTCTGGATGATCATCGATAGCTTTTTGTAAACTAGCTTCGTCAATTTGCTGCATGTCTGCTAATTCATTTTGGGCAATAATACCTGTTTTAGCGATATTAAGCAGTGAATAGACATTGGTTTTGACTTTACGTGTAATAGCAAAAAAGTGATCAATATCATCAGCCCCAATACTACCAGCATCTACTAGTGTGGTAACCCCGCAGGATGCGCCGGCTAAGTCGGGTTCATCGAAGTAAATCGGTGATTCTGGGTAACAATGGGTATGGGCATCGATCCAGCCGGCACTAATATAAAGTTGGCCTTTTAGATCAATCGTTTTAGTTGCTTGTTGTCCTTTGGCAGCATCAGGGCCAATGGCAACAATTTTGCTATCACGTACTAAGATATCAACGATCTGGTCGTTGATAAGTTTCCCTTGTTTGATAATGAGATCGTTCATAATAGCCTTCTTTATTTTCTTGCAAATTTAGGCGGCGATAGGGAAAAAATAGCCCAGAATCATCGCACCGAGTATTGCTCCGCCAGCAATCGGTTTTTTCCAAATATAAAAAAGTAGTGAGCCAATAAGCGAACCAATACCAATTGGAATCGAGGCTGCCATCGCGGCTAAAATGATCAACGGGCCTAAAAACCGACCAGAGGTGTTACCTGCACCCATCATGACATCCGCTCCGAAGGTGGAATTAGTTTGTCCAACGGTAAATTTGCGAGCGAAGATAATGATACAACCAATAACGATACCTAATACTAGGCCGGTCATCAGCGATGCCCAGAAATTGGTGACTAAAAAGTCCATACCACTAGCGAGTAATAACGCTGGTACGCCTAAACCAAGTCCCGTTTGTAAAGCACCACCGATATCCAGGATCCCTACCAGAGAGCCTTCAATGATACGGGCAAAGAGGAAACTAGCACCAAATGCCGCCACTGCACCAAAAACACCCGTATCAAGGCCGGAACGTAGCATAGCCACAAAGGCAACTTCATTGAAAGCACCGAAGCCATATACGACATACATATGGGTTCCGGCAAAGATGCCGGCAGATAGGAGTCCAACAAACAGAGGAAATGACCACTCTGCATACCAAAAGTCTTTTTTATTGATTTCCGTTGTCATAATTATTCTCCACTCATGATTTGGTGGATATGTTGCAGCCAGTTTGGTGCACCAAGATGGAAAGATTCGAGTATTTTGATATCAAATCCGCGGAAGAAGGCGCTAAGTACGAACAATAAGATCACTGCCACCATCATAGTGCGGGTAATTTTTGTCCAGCCACTATCGTCGACACCTTTACCAATTAAGATCCCAAGTACCAGACCTGGAATAGCGTTGCCCATAATAAGTTGTGCACAACCACCAAACAGCGTTGCCCAAAAACCTGAACGACGACCAGCATCCATGGCGGCTAACCAGAAGATGACCGGCATGACAATTTCAACTAATAAATTTGCCGCAGGAACTAAGACATTAATTGCTGTAGTTTGTAGCGCAGCAGGCACGGCAGAAGCCGTTGTATTTAAGAAAGCAACCACTATGGCACCGATAATGCTACAGGCAATGGCCATTTTCTTCGGATTATGCATTGTTTCTGCAACATTGCGGTTTTTGATCATCAAAACGGCGGTACCCCAGTTGGGTATAATTCGGTGATCAACGTCTTGCGTAAAAGCACCAGCAGCAACAGATGATGCCCAAGCATTGAAGAAAAAACCTAAGCCGAATGAAAAGTGAGAAGCAGGATCGCCTTCACAGGAATTTAATTCACCTAATGTACGGAAAGCCCCCATACCTTGAACAGTGGGTGCGTGAAACATACGCGCAGCACCTGCACCGAGGCCAAAACCACATAAGCCACCGATAATTAGGGACATGCCGAGTATTTCTAAAAAAGACGTTGTCTCGCCCATGACATTTTCTCCAAATCAAGATACCGATTATTCATCGGTAAATGTGATTTCTTTAACATTTAGCAAGGTGATATCTAATGAAACATCTAAAACAACAGAGAAATATTCACGCTTGCGAGGTAAGAATAAAAAAAGAAACCTTTCTGTTGTCGTTTTTACTTTAGCACTGATAACAGTGATGTCTTTCGGTTCTATACGTAGCAGAATGTTATCAGTGTTTTTTAGTATGGTACGTTGTATTGAACTTAGCGCATCAGCAAGTGCTTTTTGTCGGGAATTCCCTTGACCATTAACACGTACAGATGTTTCCATTTTCTGTTTCATCATGCATTGCCATGTTTCTTATTAAATGCTTTGACTAAACGTTCGCCCAACTCTTCTTTATCCATAAAACCAAACCCGAGGACATTACAGCCTTCGGCAATTGCTGTTTCGCCTTCTTCAATAGAACGCATACCATAACGTGCTTTATAGCCATACTTAGTCTGAGCAGTGATGGCACCCGCACCGCCACTACCACAAAATGAGATCCCTAAATCTGCATTATGCTCTTTCATTACGTCGCCTAACTTCATATCAGCAGCAACGCCAGGAATGACGGTTGCTTTACCACCGGCAGCTTCAACACCGGCAGCCACTTTTTGTCCTTTGCCTAAACGATCACCAATAACGACATGGATCTGTTTCATATTTAATTCTCCTATTATCTTTAAGAGTTAGAACGCGCTACTTCAAAATGAACTGAGAGCAGATAAGCCTCTTCGTATGCCAGGCCAGGCAAGGTGTTAACAACTTTCTCGGCCAAGGCTATGGATTCAGGGGATATTTCTTCAAACAGTGAGACATCCACTTCAGGCAGAGACTCACCTGTTTTTGCTCTCTCTACCATCGCTTTAACGTGAGAACGTAGCATCTGTTGTTGAACATCAGTTGTATGGGCCCCTTCAGCTTTTAGCCAGCCATCAATAATAGAAATTAATTTATTGGTGACAGTCTCTACATCCAGGTTATCTTTTGCGACATTAAAAACAATTGAGGATTCACTCATAAACTTTCGCTATCCCATTTGGAAATTAAAATAAAACCGGTCTTTTGCTATTGTTAATAACTTTAGTCCTTTCCAGTATGGTTTTGGAGAGGAAACATTTCCACTTTAAACTGGCAAATATCTGGAAAAATAAAGACAAAAATAACGAATTAATTTTAATCAAACTGGAAATTTAACTAAATTAGGGGCTGATTTTTTATTATTTCTGCTGTTATTCAATACATTAGAATATTATTATTTTTGTTTTATTTCAGTGTATTAGGTAATGTGAAGTGGATTAATTATTTGTTTATTTAGTGCACTTATTAAGTGGAAATAGCCTGCTAAATCATAATAGGTTTCTGGAAGTTTGGCTTGCCAATTTAAAGTAGCTGAAAGTATGTGGCAAGCAAATAAGATAAAAAAGTTGCCTGTCTTATGATAATGATCACTAAAAATGGCACTTTTAGCTTATTATTTCCACTTTTCCACTATTAAATGGAAATTATTAATTAATACGACTTAGACTATCCTTAGCGATAACCTGAAAATCATTGAAATTTCTACTATTAATTAGTCTTTTAGTCGCTTTTTCTTTGACGAAAGTAACAAATAACTCATAAATAGCGATCGCTTCTTCATAATCAGCTTTACTAATGGCTAGCAGAAAAATGACATTAGCAACTTCTTTGGTTTCTGCATTCCATTCGACCCCTTGTGGTGAAATTATCGTAACAACCACCGTTTTATTCGCCAATAAACCTAATGAGTGAGGCAAGGCAATACCTTCGCCCAGTAAGGTTGACACAATGGATTCTCGTTCGATCAGCGATGGATAAAAATCGCTAGTGACATAACCATCAGCTTGAAGTTTTTTACAGATTTTTTTAAATAGCGCTTCTTGGCTAATTTTTTCATTAAGTATGATGAAATAACGTTCCTCAAAGAATCGTTCAATAATATAAGGTTTGGTCTGGTTGATCATCGCTAAACGCCCAACTTGCTCCAGTTGATAGGGAGTGGGAAAGGGGGCGATTTTCACTACCGGCTTATTTTTTTCCGCTAATCGAATGGTGGTAATGACAAAATCTTCATCGATGTTTTCTAAGGCTTCATATTCTTGTAACGATAGTGCGCGATTAAATTTCAGTTGAGGAAATTCACGCATAATTTTGGTTTCTATAACCCGTACTGTTGAGTTGCCTGAATCTGTAACGACTAAAACCTGAGTTGGGCGATGGTGGCTGGTACCATAATTACATTCCAAACTTACTCCAATATGGACTGCCAAATAACCAAGCTCGTCTTCACTAATTGGATAAGGGAGCAGGGTACTAGCACTGCGTAGGGCATCGAGGGTGACATCATAAGCAAAAGGATAATATTGTTTGATATCGTTAAGTAATGGATTCGGTGTATTAATATTAAATTGTAAACGAGTCAATAAGGTGGCGAGGTGGGTGGTCAAATCACGTTTTAGTTTCTCATCATTACGTAAGTCGTAATTATATGAGTCGTTTATATATTGCAAAATATGATCAAGCAATTTGGTGTGTAAACCTGTTTTTTGTGTGGGCTGTTCATTACCAATAATACGTTGGGCAGCTAGCTGTGTGCATAAGTAAGCTTGTTCTGCTTTTGATAGATCACCACCAAGAAAGTAAATCAATCCGTTAGAAATTTCTTTGACCGCGTTTTGAATAACAGGATCCATTTCATTATTGATAAAAGTGGTTAATTCACGACCACGAGTAATACGTAAGATAGTAGTAGCGCAATTAAAGATAAGATACTGGTGGCCTTCGTTAGTCAGTCGAATATCAAAGCGGCTAAGGCTATTTTGTAATACTTTATCAATATAGGTTAAATCAATATTGTCAAGATAGGTCAGACTAAATTTAGCGATGTCTTTATTTATTTCCTGTGAGAAACGTCGCCATAATATTTCCGTAATACAAGTACGAATGGCCCATTCACTACCACTTAATCGTATCCCTTGATGGGGGATACCTTCCAACTGGATGTCATGTTTATGCAAATATTCTCTGACAATACTCATATCCTGCTGTATGGTACCGCGACTAATAAACCATTTTTCTGCAATATCATCAAGTTTAACGGGTAATGGCAACATTAAAAGCTTTAATAATAATGCATCAACCCGATCTCTTGCTGTACGCGGAATATTTTCATCATCAGCTATTTTTTCCGTTTTGATGGTAGCAAAAAGGGCTTCGTTATTAATTTTTAAATGGTAGCCGTTGCCGCGCTCATAAACGATGCACGCATCATAGTCCTGCAAATATTCATTTAATTCGTTGATGTCTGAACGTATGGTACGCGTTGAAACACCAAAACGTTTAGCAAGTTCTTCTTGCGATACAATTTCGGTCTGAATATTAGTAAAAATTTGATGGATACGTTGATTTGTAAAGACAGCCACGAGTTATACCTTTCAATTAATAAAATAGAAAAGTTGTTTGTGATTGAAGATGATATCCTAGTTAAAAACTTGATGAAAAGGTTATCACTGACATCCAAATAAATTATATCTATTAAAACAACTATATTTATTCTATCACTTTTATTGGCTGTCGATCTTTTTATTAAATACTTTATTGAAAGTTATCAATTTTATGTTTAATTTAAATAAATCAATATGCCACGAAAATCTGTTTGGGCAGTTAATTTTACCTTTTGTTCCTGCATCAAAAATGCACCATCACTATAGTTAATATAAGCTATCTTGTGAATGTTGTTTTCTAATTTTACTATTCCTGTAATTGAATATAGATAACTATTTTTCCCTTTCAGGCTAAGCGTCATATTTTGTTCCGTTTTTAAATAAATATGACTAATCCAAGTTTGTTGTCGAATTTTTAAACTATTCCCCGAACCATTTGGTGAAGCAAGTAATGTCAATGCGTTATTATTAACTAGTTTACGTTTTTGTGGTGGTAGGCAGAAATATTCAACGTAGGCATTAATCCATAACTGTAATTGGATTAACGGTTTTTCCTGGTTAATATTGTGTTCGCTATAACTTATATTATGTAACGGAGATAAAAGTAAGCACTCATTTTCAGATTGATAAATGCGATTTCCTTCACTATCGTGGAATTCAGCATCACCCTGTAAAACCAAATTAATGATATCGATATTGGGATAGGTTTTGGCCCGGCAGGCCGCTTTTGGCGCGATAGTTTCTCGATTTAATACTCGCAAAGCACCGTAATGGGTAAAATCAGGATCAAAATAGTGGCCAAAAGAGAAGGTATACTGTGCTTGTAACCAACCAAAATCAGCATGACCACACTCTTTTTCTATTCTAGGAATTATCATAGTAATTTTACCTTTCAGATAATTTATGATGAAAAATAATAATTAACTAGACGAAAAATTGTTAGCTAGTTAATCTGAGTTAAACATTCAAATTTCTTGATTGAGATCCATTATGAGTAAAGAGCGTGCACTAACATTAGATGCGTTACGTGTAATGAATGCCATTGACCGACGCGGAAGTTTTGCAGCAGCAGCTGATGAATTGGGTAAAGTTCCTTCTGCATTAAGTTATACGATGCAAAAATTAGAAGAAGAGCTTGATGTGGTACTTTTTGATCGTTCTGGTCATCGAACTCGTTTTACGGATGTTGGTCGGATGTTATTGGAGCGAGGGCGATTATTGTTAGAAGCGGCAGATAAACTTGTGGTTGATGCTGAAGCATTGGCGCGTGGCTGGGAACCCTATCTTACCATTGTTTGTGAAGTATTAATCCCCGTCTCAACACTTTTTCCTTTAGTCGATAAATTGGCACAAAAATCGGAAACGCAACTCTCTTTATTAACTGAAGTATTAGCCGGCGCATGGGAATGCTTAGAAACCGGTAAAGCTGATATTGTGATTGCCCCTGATTTGCATTTTCGCTCCTCACCTGAAATTAATAGTCGTCTACTTTGTACTATTAATAATGTTTATGTTGCCAGTCCTGAGCATCCTATTCATCAAGAACCAGAGCCACTTTCCGACATGACACGGATTAAATATCGTGGGATTGCCATTGCCGATACAGCCAAAGAACGGCCAGTCTTAACAGTACAGTTATTAGATAAACAGCAGAGATTAACAGTCAGTTCAATCGATGAAAAACGTCGCGCTTTATTAGCAGGGTTAGGTGTTGCGACTATGCCTTATACGTTGGTTGAAAAAGATATTAAAGAGGGGCGATTACGTGTCGTGGGATCAGAACATAGCCAAGAGACGAATATTATTATGGCTTGGCATCGTGGTAAAATTGGTGAAGCTAAATTTTGGTGCTTGCGTCAAATTCCTCAATTGTTTAATAGTGATCACTATACCAATCACTTATCCTAAAAATATTGGGTTAAATTTTATTTATGGGCGATGGAAAAATTATCGCCCAATCTTTAAGTATTACCATTTTTTATTTAACCAGTGATCAATACTGAATTTTCCTGGTCCGAGAATGGCTAATAGCATATAGCCGCCAGCGATAGAGAGATCTTTTAAAAACATCAATTGGTTATCACCTTCGGCAAAGTTGAAGTGAAAAATAAAAGCGGTTAACAAACTAAAAGCAGCGGTAAAAGTAGCCGTGGTTCGGGTTAAAAAACCAACTAGGATCGCGATGCCACCGCCAAGCTCTAATAAAATAGTCAATGGCAGTAAAAAAGCCGGGACACCCAGCGCTTGCATATATTGCTGGGTTTCAATATAACCACTACCCAGCTTTCCATAGCCGGCAAAAATAAATAACAGGGGCATTAAAATACGCGCCACTAGGATTGTGATATTCTCTATGTTTTTCATATTCATCCTTCTTAAAGTATAATATTTAAAGTAAAGGGTTTTAATCTATAGTGGGCTTTTGGCTGCCAATCGAGAACAGTTAATTGCTGTTTTATTTATAGTAAAGCCTAGATTATTAAAAATACTAGCCAGGAAAATTCAATCTCTTATGCAAAAAAATTGAATGAATTAAAGGAGATAATTTTGGCGAAAGGGGGTATCTTTACAAATTTACGTCTGGATTAGGCTTTTTTTGCTATAAATGTTTGTAAAGTTTTGGCTATTCCCCAGACACCAATAGCGCGTCGGCTGAGGCGATAAAGTTTTTTAGGATGACGAATATTATAGAGTGCAATTAATGAAAAACTTGCAATGACCAGTGGTTTGAAAGCTAGTATCTTTTGCCAGGTACGATCATAAGGTGCAGTAATTGCTAACCAATGTTCAGAGGTTGCTGACAACGCATTACGCTGCTGCTGAATATTGGTTAACAATTGCTGCTTTTTTAATACCAATTGTTTCGCTTTACTCAGTTTCATGTTCATCCTGTTTTAACTGTTTGATATCCTGCTTTAATTGTTCACGAGTAGCCGCTAATAGAGACGTGCGATGGGCTATTTTTAATGTCCAGCAAGTACCTAATAATGCTAGGATAAGTAAAACAGCGGTTGTAATAGCAACCACTTGTATACGATAGGTGGGATCAACCATGAGAAAAATTAATACCAGCAAACTCATCAGGCCAAAAGCGATTAATAGTAATGTGGTACCGGCTAATAAAATCAGTTGGACAAAGGTTTGCTTTTCTTGTTCGAGTTCGACTGCAACAAGTTGCAGTCGTGTCTCAACCATATCAATGAGAATAGAACCTATCCGTTGTAAGGTAGTTAGCAAGCCTTTAGCCGGTCCATCTGGATGTTGATTTTCTCGCATATTAACGTCTAGCCAGTAAAATGCCTAATACCAACCCGACAGCGGCACCTACACCAACACCGGTCCATGGTTTTTCATGTACATAATCATCAGCCCGGCCAGCAACCTCCTTGGTTTGATCAATAATTTTGCCGCTGACATCGCTCAGTTTTTGGCGAGAATCGTTTAACGCTTTTTCTGCTTTACGGCGAATTTTATCAATTTCTGCTTTGGACTTATTTTCTGTATTGTTCAAAACTTCTTCTAAAGAATCAGCTAATGATTTTAATTCTGTACGTAGGTTTTCGGTATTTTTCATAACGTTAACCTCTTTTCAATAAAGATCGTTAATTTTTACCACTCTTGTTCTTTGAGAATAGTAAAAGATCCAATAAAATCAATCTATATCTCATTACAGGTAATTTAAAATTTGTTATATTGAAATATAAAAATAACTATATTGGTATGAAAATTTGATAAAAAATTTGACTGAAAGGAGTGCTGTTACTTGGGAAGTAGGCAACAGCATAAATTAAATTGGATTTAAGGATTACGGCGATTAAATTTTTTCTTCAGTACTACGGCTATACTGCCTATTAGACCAATAAAGAGCAAGACAACCGGGATCAGCATTAAAATACTCATGATTTGGCGTTCATAGTATTGAAAGAGCGGACTTTTACCGAATACATAACCAATAGTGGTTAAAATTAATACCCAAAGTAATCCACTAAGCCAATTAAAAAACTGGAAGCGTCCATTAGGTAAACCGGATAGGCCGGCTATGGTAGGTAGAATTGTCCTGATAAAAGCAAGAAAACGGCCAATAAGCAGTGCTGCCAAACCATGGCGATGGAAAAGGCCATAAGCACGCTGGTGATAATGTTCAGGTAGATGAGAAAGCCAGCTTTGCACTATTTTATTGTTTCCTAGCCATTTACCTTGAAGATATCCTATCCAGCAACCCAAACTGGCACCTGCAGTTAAGATAATGATTGTTAATGGATAATTGATAGTGTCTTTTGCTATTAGGACACCGACTAGGATAAGCAAACTGTCACCAGGTAAAAAAGCGGCAGGTAATATTCCATTTTCTAAAAATAATATTGCAAACAATATAATGTAGATAGCCCAGACTAATGAAGGATTCATTAGCATATTGTAATCTTGATGCCAGAGTGCGAAAAAAAGTTCTTTAACTAATTCCATCAAGTGTTTCCTAAATACCGTTATCTTTAAACCTAATTGGTAGTTATTGCTTATTATCCCATATTAGAGATAATGTGAGTCTCGTTAAAAAGGTTGTAATATGAGCTTAAATATTAAATTCAGATATAAGCATAATATATTAGACTAATCGGATACTCTAACAAAATCATAAATAACTAAATAGTAAATTTTCGGTGAAATTGACTTTCTATTTAATATTTTATTTTTTTACAATTCATGAAATACATTTACCAACATCTTGTGTTTCGTTAGAAGATCTTTTATTTTATTAGTTAGCAAAGGGGAGTAACTTCTTTAGCCGGTTTGTCGTCATTACGGTGTTATGCACCCGGTAGCTGGGCATCACAGGTGAATATCAACGTCGCTTTTGTGTTGTAAGTGAGACCTTGCCAGTAGGCAAGGTTTACTTATAATTTAAATTAGTGGAATAGAAACCTATGAAGACTAAAATGGATTATAACGGCTGAGCCTTCTGTGGGGTTCGGCCGTTTTTCGTTTCTAGGAGCTAATATGCATTCTGTTGGTACTCCCGTATTATGGGCAATCTTTACTGTAGTTATTGCGGTTATGTTACTTATTGATATTTCTTTACAGGGTAAGCATAAGGGAAGAGAAATATCAGTAAGACAGGCTATTACATGGAGTTTAATTTGGATTAGTTTGGCATTATTGTTTGCCTTAGGTCTATGGTTTTATTTTAAACAGACAACTAGCCTAGCGATTGCTAACCGCCAAACAATGGCTTTTTTAACCGGTTATTTACTGGAAAAAGCATTAGCTGTTGATAATGTATTTGTTTGGTTAATGTTATTTAATTATTTTTCAATACCGGTGAATTTACAGCGCCGAGTACTTATCTATGGTGTGTTGGGTGCGATAGTATTGCGTACTATTATGATCTTTACAGGTAGTTGGCTAGTCTCACAATTTCATTGGATTTTGTATCTCTTTGGCATTTTTCTACTCTTCACTGGTATTAAAATGTTCTTCGTTAAAGAAAATGATCAAACAATTGATAAAAAACCCTTAGTAAAATGGCTCGGTTCTCATTTACACATGACAAATACTTTACATGGCGAGTGTTTTTTTATTCGTCAACAAGGCATTTTATTGGCGACTCCGTTGATTATGGTATTAATTTTAGTTGAGATTAGTGACATTATTTTCGCGGTGGATAGCATTCCGGCTATTTTTGCAGTAACAACAGATCCATTTATTGTATTAACTTCAAATCTATTTGCGATTTTAGGCTTGCGAGCGATGTATTTTGTTTTATCGGGTATTGCTGAAAAATTCTCTATGCTAAAATATGGGTTATCTATTATCTTAATTTTTATTGGCATAAAAATGTTATTAATGGATATATTTCATATTCCGACCGCTGTTTCACTGAGTATTGTTGCGGGTATTTTAACATTAACGATGTTCATTAATCATATTGTTAATAAATATAAAAAATATATTTAATCATTAAATAATAGCTTTAAATATTATAATACTGTATCCCTTTATATTGATTAATAATGGTAAAAAGGGATATGGCTATTTTCTCTATTAGTTAAATTAGTTCTACTAGTTAATTTATTAATAAAACAGTTAGTTAGTTGTTTATCTAATAAATCTGTTTTTATATATTATGGTATCTTTTTACCCAGACTAACATAAATACAATATTTTATAGCCATACAAAAATTGTCATTACATAAAAAAAACATTTTGCTTATTGTGTTATATCGTACATGGAAGCTTAGTAAAGCAAAGACTAATTAATTTAAATGCTGTATTATTTTAGCGAAGCTTGGGATTAATGGCGTGCAGAATGATAATTTTTTTGACGACTGGTTTATTAGTTTTTTGAAAGCGGTTGCGTCTATTTTAGTATGAATATAAATTATTTCTTCGATTGTTAACCATAAAAAAAGGCCAGAAAACCAATAGTTGGCCTATTCAATTACTACTTTTCTAATGGCTATATCAGCAATTATTGGTGTTTTTCTTTATATTGTATATGCCAGGCGCATTCCTTGATCAATAGCACGGCGTGCATCAAGCTCTACGGCAATATCAGCACCACCGATAATATGAGGTCTCTTGCCTAATTTATATAATGCGTCGGCTAAAGTGCGAAGGGATTCTTGGCCAGCACAGATGATGATGTTATCAACAGGCAAACACTTTTTTTGCTTATTATGATAAATGTGCAACCCCTGATCATCAATTTTATGGTAGCTGACACCATTCATCATAGTAACGCCATGGCGTAGTAGATTTAAGCGATGGATCCAGCCGGTTGTTTTGCCAAGTTGTTCACCAACACGCGTTAATTTTCGTTGCAGCAGATAAATTTTACGAGGGGAACTGAGGTGCTGCTCACCTTTAAGATTAATACCACCTGGTTCAGATATCGTTGTATCAATGTTCCATTGATGTGTAAAAGCATCAATGTCTTGGCTACTATTATCTATTTCTTGACAAAGATGTTGTGCTATATCAAAACCGATCCCACCAGCGCCAATAATTGCTACTTGAGAACCAATGGTAATATGATGTTTTAATACATCGTAATAGTTTACGACACTAGCGTGCTCGATACCTTCAATGTAGATTTTTTTGGGTAGGACGCCTGTAGCAATGATGATTTCATCAAAGTTTTTCAATTGTTCAGCTGAGGCTTTTTTAGTTAAATGAACAGTAACATTTTTTAGTGTCAGTTGACGTTGAAAGTAACGAATAGTTTCTTGGAATTCTATTTTCCCAGGAATTTGTTTAGCGAGATTGAGTTGGCCACCGATCTGACATTCTTGTTCAAATAAAGTAATATGGTGACCACGCTCTGCCGCTGTGATAGCAAATGATAATCCAGCTGGACCGGCGCCGATAACCGCAATGTTTTTTGGTTTTAATACGGGTCGAAAAGGAAAGTCTAATTCATGGCAAGCGCGTGGGTTAACTAAACATGATGCTTGTTTGCCAACAAATATCTGATCTAAACAGGCTTGATTGCAAGCTATACAGGTATTAATTTCATCCGCGCGATTTTCTGCCGCTTTAGTCATAAACTCAGAATCAGCAAGAAATGTTCGCGCCATAGAAACTAAATCAGCACAGCCATCAGATAAAATCTGCTCAGCTACTTCAGGTGAATTGATGCGATTGGTGCAAATTAAAGGGATTGATATTTTTCCCATCAATTTTTTAGTGACCCAAGTAAAGCCTGCTCTTGGTACCATCATTGCAATAGTTGGGATCCTCGATTCATGCCAGCCAATACCGGTACTGATCATCGATGCCCCTGCAATTTCGATTGCATGTGCTAAGTGCTCAATTTCACGCCAGTTGGATCCTTTTTCAATTAAATCAAGCATAGATAGTCGGTAAATAATAATAAAATTATCTCCTACTCGTTGTCTAACAGCTTTGATAACTTCAATCGGAAAACGGATCCGATTTTGATAACTGCCGCCCCATAAATCATCACGATGATTTGTATATTGAGTAATAAATTGGTTAATTAAATAACCCTCTGAACCCATAATTTCTATACCATCATAGCCAGCGAGCAAAGCAAGTTCAGCACAATTAGCATAGTCTTCAATTGTTTGCAAAATTGCAGTATGACTGAGTGGGTTAGGCAAAAAGGGATTAATACTCGCTTGTAATGCACTAGGTGCAACTAGATCAGGATGATAGCTATAACGGCCAGCGTGAAGGATTTGTAAGGCGATTTTCCCCCCTGCTTGATGCACCGCATTAGTAATCTTTTGATGGTGGAAAATTTGTTTCTTGCTAATTAACGTTGCTCCATCTTTAGTTAGGCTGCCAGGGTGATTAGGGGCAATGCCGCCAGTGATGATTAATCCAATATTATTTTTTGCCCTTTCTGCATAGAATTTGGCTAACCTAACACTAGCTTGAGGATGCTCTTCTAGCCCAGTATGCATAGAGCCCATAATGACTCTGTTTTTTAATTGCGTATAACCTAAGTCTAATGGTTTAAATAAATGAGGAAAGAGATGCATATCCATTTTCCTTATGATGGGTTCTTAGTATTGGATTATTGTTATTACTTAATAGCCAATTGCAACGCAAATTTTAGAAACATTATCTTAATTTAACCCATATTAATAGTTTTAAAACGATATTATTATTAATGAATTGTGATTTTTATCATATTTACTGAAGTATATTTTCTGATTAATAAATACCCATAAAGTCCTATAGTAAACATAGTTAGGATAAAATGACGTTGCAAAAGTCTAAAATTGCAATTTTCATTCTTTTGGTAGTTAAATGTTATTAATTTTAGTGTAGGGTCACATTTGAATGATAGGAGATTTGATAGAATTGTGCTTCACAGATCTATTTACCTTACGTTAACAACCGAATTTTTACAGGACAGCTATAAACCACATATTTTGTAAGTATGATTGTACAATTTTAACATATTGATTCAGAAAAATTATTTATAATAATTAATAATTAATAATTAATAATTAATAATTAATAATTTTTATATTCATTTTACTTACGGTCATTGGGATTAGACTAAAAAATTGTTATATTATCGCTTTTATTTATATATATAAGATTTTTTGAGACTTAGCTAAAATTGAAGTAGATAAAAGTTAGTTTAGTGAGAATTAATCAAAATAGGTTTAGAGGGTATTTGGTAGTTCTTTGTTATTTTGTTTTAGTGATAATATTTTTAACTATTAAGGTCAATCTGATTATGTTGAGGTATTGCTGGATTTAGGATGAGTAAGATAAAACTAAAAAGTTTGGCAATTTATAAATATATAGGTAGTTATAAAAAGGCAAATGGCTTTAATCGAAAAATAAAGAATAAAAAATTAATGTTAAAATACGCAGCGTATCTATAGAAATATAATCCGGATGAGTAATTTTTCATTTTTCATATAAAATTAATTATACTCTTTATTAACAATAAAGTTTTTATCTTTAATTAACTCTATAATATAATACCTAGTATTTGGTGTTTAATCAATCAAAGAAGGTAATGTTATAACAAGAAACTTATTTCATAATCTTTTGTTACAAATTTCATTAAATTTAAAAATCTTGTGATGTACTATAATAAAATATACATTACAATTTGTTAGTTGTAATGTATATATTCTAGTTATTTATTTTTTTATTTAAATGCACTAAGAATTATTAATTTTACAATATCACAATTTATAATTTTAAAAAATGAAAAATATATGTATTTTTATACAGTTTATTATAAGAGGTTAAATATGATAAATTTTTAAATTTTAAAAATTTCATTATTATTCTTATAAATGATTACAAATTGATGCTAAGTAAACCACAAATGAAAAAAAGGTATGTGACATTTTATTATTTATAAGTTATAAGAAGTAATAACAATTGATAGGGAGAAGTTATATGTAGCTATATTAGGATGAAATAAAAGTTTACACTATATATTATTACATTGAGAATTCTAAAAATATAAAAATTATTGAACTGGTTATTTATAGGTTTTGAGTTGTTTTTTTAATAAAATTTTGCTTCTATCTAATTTTTTATAGAGAAGATAATATGTTTTTCGTAAAAAATTTATTTTTATCAGATTTTCATATAGGAGATAATATGTTTTTCTCAAAAAGAGTTGAGCAATTTATAACTATTGCCCAAAAAGGAACTTTTAAAGAAGCGGCAGATGAGTTATGTATATCTCCTTCTGCCCTTAGTAAGGGAATGAAGGAAATAGAGGGGCAGTTAGGTGTTCAACTTTTTCGACACTCAGGAAGAGGAGCAAGATTAACTTCTAATGGGGAAAAATTATATCAAGAATTATTTCCGCATTATCAAGATGTAAGTGCTACAACAAAAAAATTAATGTTAGGTTTTTCTAGTAAAAAAGAGTCTGTTATTAATATAGCGACAGATGATGCATATTTTCCTGATCTGGCATCAATAATATCAAAAATAGACTCAATTGAATCGGGAATTCTTGTTGATATTAAGAAGTATTCTAATCGTTTAATATCAGATATTATATGTCGTATTCAGGCAGATATTTTTATTGGTTCAAGAGAAGAGGAGAATTTACCTGCTAATATTGAAAGCTTAGCACTATCTTCTAAGTTAGAGTTAGGTGCAGCTGAAGATATTATAAATAACTATAAAGATAAAATGGAATTACTGCTTAATAATAATATTATACAAACAGAAAGTATGTTGTTATCGAAAGGTTTTGAAAGAATAAAAAATCTATTAATGGATAAGCATAAGAAAAATATAATTTCAGTTCCAAGTATTGATGATGTTTTTCAGATATTAAGCGATGGGAAAGGTATTTCGTTTATTCCTAAATCTAATAAAAATATATCATTAGGTAAGCAACATAAAGTGAATTTTGCTATTCCTCCTGCACCTTTCAATATTGAAGTTCGCGGCAAATTATATTATAAGGCTGAAAAAAAAGAATCTTTACAATGGCTTATCGATTTAATATGTGATTAATATGATGTAATAAACACCAGGGAATCTAATATTAAACCAAAAATATATAATATAGCAGTTTTTCTGTATGAAGTTTCTATTTGAAATTTATCTTCTGGTTTTTATTTATTACATGATATTTATTGTTTTCTTTAGCGATAATTACTAAATTTTAATTATTGTCAGTTTTTATTTAATTATAATTTTAATAAATTATTATAATTTTTTTTGTTATTTTAATAATTTATAGATATATTAATTTAAATAAAATAATAAATTAACTCTTTAATTAAAAGGTTATTTTTCAATAATTTCAATTCATATAATCTTTGGTTTAATAATCTTAAGATATTGTAAGATAAATATTTTTTAATAATGAAATGTAAAAATTATTTTAAAATGATTTAATGTTTATATAATACTTTATTAAGTATGGTAATTTAGAAAATTATTATTTTCTTCACAACTCATACTATTGATGTTATAATAAATAAAAATTTAGCTAGCGAAAATATATTTTTAAAATAGCTTATAAATATTAATTTTCATGTGATAAGTAATTAACAGTTTAAATAATTTTTATGCTTTAAGATGTAATAAATTTATTATTTAGCACTTTTAAATCGACTAGTTTTCATCATCGATAACGATATTGCAAAGCAGTGATAAGCAGGTATGGTTTGATTATGGAGCTTGATCACTGCGAGTCGAACTTTTGGTTTATTAATTTAACCTAAACTTTCCGCTACTGACAAATAATCAGTATAAATTTGAGGAGAGCCGGAGAAAGAGGCAAATTGTTTCCACTCTTTATACATAAGTTTAGTGTCCTGATGTGCCCGTGCAAAATGAAAAGCTTCATCAGTGGCTATGTCTGGTTTGGGATAAAATAGATTAAGTGCTGCAAGACTTTCAATCTCCATCATTACCACATATTGATCTAGACGGTTTCCGCGCTCACCTTTTAACAAGCGAAATTTCCATCCTGGATAATCCACTATTCGATGATGGTTTTCAGCAATAAAAGTTTCAAAAGTTTCTGCCTTAATTCCAGGCCGTAGCGCTAGGTTGTGGAGACCTATTATTCTGGCAATAGTCTCTTGGTTAGGTCGCTCAAGATAGCGTGGGCCATAACAGACGGTACTTTTTTTATTTTCAGCCAGTAGTTGATAATCAGTATATATAGTTGGAATTTCACTAAAAGTACCATAACGTTGCCATTCGGTAAGGATTTCATGGGTTTTTTGTGGTTGTTCCTGCCAGAATTGATTGGCTAATTCTGTTTTATTGCCGTCACTGGACTGATAGCGATTACGATGTTCAACGCTGTCTATTTCAAACAGCATCAGGTATTGTCCAACTCGCTCGCCACGCAGGCCACGCAATAGCGTCCAGCGCCAACCAGGGTAACATGGCAGATAGACACCTTTTTGGCGAACGAATGTTTCGAATTGCTCTGGTGTGATACCTGCCTCGGTATCGATTGCAATGTAATACAGACTGAAAACGGGTACAGGCAAGTTATATTTTTTTTCCATGAATGATTTCCTTATATTTTGCCGTAGATAACCGGCTATGGCCTCTTGCCAAACATTATATTATTAGGCATCCAGTATAATGTTTGCTGCCAATGAGATAGTGTGTCATCGTAGAGTATTGGCTGCTACTTATTAATAACGAGTTATACATCTGTTGCCATAATGACGTTATTATAGTTGCAAGATACGCCAGAAAAATACGGCATCAAATAAATAGTGTTGATTTTTTTAATTAAATAATGTTAACAAAATTGGGTATTAATAATGGACTCAACTAATATTGCGGCTTCTTTAGTTAAAAAAATCCTGTTATTATTAATAAAAATAAGTTTTCTAAGCTGTAATTTTGTTAGTGCATTATTAATAGTTTTGTTGGTAAAAAAACTTTCTCCATCAAATTTTGCTTTATAAACATTATCATCGACAGGGATCAAGCTAGATAATGCCATTTTAAAAGCATTTATTCTTTTTTGATCGTTTGAAAAACCTCTAATGGAGTGACAAGGTAGTTGGTTTTTAGTAATAGACTCTTTGTATTGTTTATAGTTTGTTATATTTATCATTTCAGAGGAGATAGATTTTGAGCTTCCACCTAATCCGATCGCTATCTCAGGGTATTGTTTATTAAGATCAGTAATAATGCTTTTCCATTTTTCTGGATAAGTATTTTTCTTATAAAAATACATTGTCGGATGTTCGTTATATTCCCTAGCTAGATATTTATCTATTAAATCTCGCATTTGATACTGTTTTCCTAGACTAGGTATCAATTTATCCGCATCAGAAATTATTTTTTTCTGCCATAAACTATCTCTCTCCCCCGATACGCCGGTTCTCGTTTCCATAAACTCTTTCATATGTAATTTAGTGCAAACAACATGAGAAATATTCAGTTTTTTTATTATTTCCATATCGTTTTTTACATCATCAACAGTTTGGCCGAATAAACCATAAATGAGATCAACACTAATTAAATCAAAATCTAATGTATTAGCATCTGCAATGGTTTTAAAGGACTCTTCAGCAGTATGTTTTCTGCCACAGGCTTTAATTAAATGATCCTGAAATGATTGAGTACCAAAGGATAATTTAGAAAAACCAAGTTCTTTTAGTAACGACAAATATTCTTTATTGAGACTACCAGGCTCTCCTTCAAATCGCATAGTTGAGGATGAGAAGTTAAAGTTATCTTTATAAAAATTTATTAATCTTTTTAATTCACTATCAGGCAGTAGAGAAGGAGTACCGCCAAATATATTAAATTCACCGATACTTGTATTAGCAAGATTCGGTACTTGTTTTAGCCAAAGTGTGGCTTCTTTAATATTAAGATCAACGATTTCTTTAAATAAACTGTCAGCTTTAGCTGATTTAGGGTTTACTATAACGGTGGGAAACTGACAAAAGTGGCATCGATAACGACAAGTTGGAATATAGACCCAGAGATGGATATTTTCTGCCTTTTTTATCTCCTTATTCATATCATCATAAAATGAGGTTAAGGGATAATTATCGATATCACCAGGGAAAATATGACAACCAAAAGGATCCTTAAATACATACTCAAGTAAATCTGTATTTTCTTTTTTACTTAAAATATTGCATATATTTGGTCTTGGATATTTTTCATCAATATCATTAAGAGAGGCAATATAGGTATCTCGCATTAGAACACTCCACCATTAGCAAAATAATTATGTGCCTCTCCTGATTCTCTATCCTCACAAAAATAATAAACAAATCTATTAAAATCTTTATTATCAATAGCGTTAAAGCAGTCAGGGATTGGCGGCGGATAGCCGATGTCTTCACCTACATAACGACGAAGCGAATTAAATATCTCTTCTTTAAATTCAAAATAGAGTCGGAAGGCGGGGGTTTTGTAAGAATGTATGGGTTTGAAATCAGTAATACTGGTTTCATTTTTGATCTCATTAATTCTATTATAGAGATCCTTAGCAACCTCAGGTGTGAAAAAATTAATAACTTCTTGGTTGTTAATTAAAATATTAGGATTTAATAAAGCCGGTAATATAATGTTTTTCGGGATATAATCTTTTATTGAATAAAACCAGGCTTGTTGTGCATCATTGAGACTTAAATCTTGATAATGATTTAATTGATTATCTAATGGCCTTACATCTTTCATTGTAATAACGCCATTTTCACCATAGGCGATGCCATTAATAACATCATATAATAAGGTATCTACTCTTCGACTATTAATTTTTACATATGATTTTGGTGAATATACTGGTTTTCCACCATAAGCAATAACTTTTATGCCAAAATCCCAATCGTCAGATAAATGTTCGACAAATTTACCATTTTGTAATTGGTAAAATATTTCAATGCCACCAACAAGATCATACATTTTTTTTTCAACAGCAAAACCTTTTCCATCGGGAAAGCCACCAAACAAGGAGAATGAAAAATCACGGCAGCGTAATGTTTTATTTATTTCTTTATATAAATTAGGCCGCTCGATAAAATCATTTTTCTCATAAAAATAATTACAGGTACCTAAATCACCATCTTCGGTGATCATTGTATAAATAAGTTCGTCAAGCCAATATTGGTCTACAGTACAATCAGCATCAGCTGAAACAATATAATGTTTTTGCCAGTTGTTAAATTGGATCCGCCGTTTTTCAGCTCGTTGGGATGCATAATCCATCCCTTTTTTTCTTGCTGAAGAAACGCCTTGAATTTTTTCATTAATAATATGAATATCAAGATTGTTATATCTGTTGTGACAAGCAATAATTTTGTTAACAGAATCATCGGTTGAATTATTATCAACAAAAATTAATTCAACATTACTAAGATCAAATAGTTTATATTTAAATTTTTGATTATAGATTGATTCTATGACACTTTCTAATCGTTCACTTTCATTATAAAAAGGGAATATAATAGATATAAAGGTTTCTTTACGCATAAATTATCCATATTAAAGGTTAAAATATCTCATTTTTAATACTAGATATTAAATATTTTATTTATTATCTTATTAGATAATAAATTTTTTCCTATATTAAAATTGTGTTTCACCAAAGCTGCTGTCTTATTTTGATCAGTGATTAAATTATAAACTCGCTGGATAAAATCGTCGTCCGGTAGTCCATCTTTTTTTGGCGAAATATTCATTAATTCAGTTTTAAAGCCATGTTGTCCATAAACTTCATGATAGTATTCGTAACTTGTGGATATATAACAACGATTATGACTAATTGCTTCACCTATGGGATTACCATAACTATCATAATCATAGGATGTTAAAAATGAAACCATATCGCTAGAATAATAGAGGTCTTGAATAGTTGCTTTATTGTTTTCATTTTCGATAAAATCATGTTGAAGTGGTCCAGAAAATTTTATAAAATTCTCTAGTTCTAATTCTTTTATATATTTCCTTAGATAATGTGAATAATCAATATTTTCTTTTTCATCACCAGCAATAATTAAATATATAGAGCATAATTTATTATTTTTTGTATATAAATCATTAAGCTTTTTTACCAGGTAAATATCTCTTTCTAATTTTTTTTCAGGAATGATTCTAGTGGTTCTAGCGATTAAAAAATCATCTTTTGATATATTAAATCTATCTCTTATATTTATTCGATCATGATTATTATTAAATAAATAAGTGTTACGCATAACATCAATATTGATATCTTGCTTACTCCAATCTTTTAGTTTTTTAGCTAATGAATTGTTTAACGTAACGTATTTTATATATTTTGATTTAATAGGTTTTATCGCATAATGCCAAGGCTCTTGACCGTATTTTTTTGATAATGTTTCACTGTTCCACATTAGGTCATGATCTCTCCATAATACAAAACATGCTAGATTTTTTTGTGAGCCATATTTTTCTATACTTTTATATAGCGCTTTAGTATAAATAATATTTTCAGGTAATGTTCCATTTTCAATGACCAGATGAGTAATCTCCAGTTTATTCCATACCTTAAAAATTATTTCAGATAACTCATTGGCAACAATATCTACTTGTTCAAGTAATTTATTTTTCTCTATTAAACTTACTTTTGCCTTACCTTTAATTAAAGAGTTATTTACTTTATCAATAAATTCAGGAGTGTAATTTTTTAACAAATGTATATCATTAATTCTTACTAGTTTAAAATGTTTATCAAAAATTGATTTTTCATAACAAGAATAGGGTTTAGCAAAATTTCCTTTATCAATTTTTATGTCATAGCCTAAATCAATAAAGGATTCAAACCCTCTATTATTTAAATAACATGCTAATTTTGCTGCTTCTACTGTAATTCCTGAAACAGCTATTGCATCAAATGAAATAAACATAACTTTTTTTTATAAGGCATATTAATTCCCTATCTTTTATTTTTTTGCTTTGAATAAAAAAATATTTATCATGTATAATATAAATATTTTATTATTTTTTAATAATTATTAATATATTTTGTGATAGTCATCGTATAAAAATATTTGCAACAGGAATAAAAGTAATTTTTTCTATAATTGATATACAAATAAAAATCTTTCAAATAACACTTGTTATTTAACTGTAAATATATTTAAACTTTTGACACATTAAAATTTATATTAATTAGATATCTATAAACAGTTTATCAAAAATAATAAATAAGATCATAAAACTATTAACGCTAAATGTTATTAAAATCATTGAAACTAAGTAATAACATCTATTGGTCAAACTTTAGTAAAATTTCAATTTTTATATTTAAAGTTAATGACTAATACAAATATTATTTTAATTTAATAAATATTTTTGTTAGAGATGTCTATTGATAATTGAGTGACATAAAATCATTATCTGTTGTTTTATTCTAAATAATTAGAATAATGAAAATTTATTCTCAAAATAAATTGGTATAAGTAAGTTATATTCATTTAAAAAAGAAAAATTCTTACACCGATGCTTATTAAAACCGTAAAATTATCATTATATTATTCAAAATAAATAATAAGTTTTCAAAAAATTACATTCATTTTATTTTATATCTATTTTGTGATTGATCTCTATGAAATATGATTATTGATAAGATATTTTATATTTTATTATGTAAAAATAAAAAATTATTGAAATTATGTTAAAAAATATCACAATAAGTCATGTTAATATTAACAAGATCATTTCTACGATTGGTGGTAGAAATAATGTTAATAGTTTTACCCACTGTTTGACTCGTTTACGTTTTATTTTACATGAACCAGAAAAGGTAAATATAGAGGATTTAAAAAAGCTGCCAGAAGTTAAAGGTTGTTTTAATCAAGCTGGACAACTACAAATTGTAATTGGTACCAATGTAGATAAATATTATAAAGCCATTCAAGAACAATTTGATATAACAAAAGGTGACGATGACAAAAAAAAACCCAAAAGAGCGATTAAAAAAAAGACAAGAATTTGGACACGCTTAATAACCAATCTCGCTGAAATTTTTTTTCCGTTGCTGCCTGCGCTTATTTGTGGCGGCTTGTTGTTAGGCTTGAGAAATGTTTTAGGTGAAATGCCAGTAGTAAATAATCAACCATTAGTGGCATTTTATCCTACACTAAAACCAATTTATGATTTCCTCTGGTTGCCTTGTGAGGCTATTTTTCATTTTTTACCGGTTGCAATTTGCTGGTCAACAGTAAAAAAAATAGGCGGAACGCCAATATTAGGTATTATTCTTGGAATTACATTAGTCTCACCACAATTAATGAATGCCTATAATCTAGGCAGTCAGTTACCTGCAGTTTGGGATTTTGGTCTATTTACTATTCAAAAAGTAGGTTATCAGGCTCAAGTTATTCCCGCGATTTTTGCTGGCTTATTTTTAGGTTGGTTTGAAATATTCATACGCCGTTATGTTCCTGGTTATTTAAAATTTGTGGTTGTTCCTATTGTTACTTTAAGTATTTCTGTTTTTGTTGCGCATGCAATACTCGGCCCAATAGGGCGAATGATAGGTAACGAAATTGCAGAAGTAGTCAGATTTGTTATGTTCGGTGGTTTTGCACCAATTGGCTCTGCTATTTTTGGTTTTACCTATCCTCTATTAGTAATCAGTGGCGTTCATCATACTACGTTGGCCATTGATCTACAGATAATGCAATCGCAGGGTGGAACGCCAATTTGGCCAATTATTGCGCTTTCTAATATTGCACAAGCCTCTGCTGTGGTGGGCATTATTATTGTCAGTCGTAAAGAAAATGAACGTGAAGTCACCATTCCGGCCGCCATCTCTGCTTATCTCGGGGTTACTGAGCCGGCGCTTTATAGTGTCAATCTTTATTATCGTTTTCCCTTGCTCTGCGCTATGGTAGGTTCTGCTGTTGCCGGTTTTATTTGTGGTGTCTTTGGCGTACTTTCAAATGGTATTGGTGTGGGCG
This sequence comes from Arsenophonus sp. aPb, assembly GCF_029873475.1. Lineage (NCBI taxonomy): Bacteria > Pseudomonadati > Pseudomonadota > Gammaproteobacteria > Enterobacterales > Morganellaceae > Arsenophonus > Arsenophonus sp. aPb. The sequence goes on along the minus strand of NZ_CP123499.1, from coordinate 2,803,054 downwards.
GATTGCCTGGCATTCTTTCTATCCAACCGATTTATTGGCTAGTTTACTCTTTTGCAACAATCATTGCTATTGTCGTTCCAATCATATTGACGATAGTGATTTACCGTTACCAACAACGAAAAGGCACACTTATTTCTGATTAAAGGATTATTTAACTAACACATTTTTAATAGTGAATTTGAATATGAATTATTTGCATGTTGTTTTTAAACCACAAGAATTAGTGGTTTACCAAGCCCAAATGAATAATAAATCTTATCCGATAACCTATCAGAAAATTAAAAAATTAGATTTATTAGCGTTAATTGAGCAAATTAAATTAGATTTTCCCCATATTCAGGGGGGGATATTAAAAGGAGATGCGTTAGCGTTTTATTCGCCATTTTGTATAGAAATTGCTAATGAAGATGTCGTTGACATGGAAAAATGTTTTGCTGAAATATTCAATGTTCCTTTCATTCGAGCAGAGGCTTTGGTTGATGGTGGTGAAGAAACATTAAAAAATGCTTTGGCAGAGAAACAACAAACAATAGGTTGGAGCATTGATTATTGCGGATATAATCCAGGTAAAGCGGAATATACCACTGAGTCTTTATTGACTGTAGCGAATGGATATTTAGGATTAAGGGGTACATTACCTGAAATGGTAATCAGTGATGATACCTATCCGGCAACTTATCTTGCCGGGCTTTATAATCAAGCTATTTCTGTAATAGATGGTCACCAAGTGCATAATGAAGATTTCGTTAATGCACCCAATGCACAATATATCTCGTTACGTATTGGTCAAGGTAAATTTGTTAATCTTACTGATTTTAAGATCATTTCTCTTTATCGTCGATTAGACTTTATGACAGGGATTTTATCGAGTGAATTACAAATTGAAGATGAAGCAGGCCGTCGCTTAAAAATAGATTGTCGAAAATTTACTAATATGGCAAGAATGACGCACTACAGTATTGAGTATCAATTTTGTCCTTTAAACTTTTCTGATCAAATAACTATTTGTACCAAAACAGATGGTGGAACGTTTAATTATGGTGTTGAACGTTATCGTTCGCTCAATTCTTATCATTATGAGATAAAAGATTTAATTGCTGATAAACATAAAACCTATTTATTAGCGCGAACCTATCAAAGTAAAATAGGTATTAGTATTGCGACAGAAATTAGTGGTGATTTCTTTGCGCTAGATAGTGTCGAAAATCGGATAAATGAAAATAGTATTGTTCAACAAATCGTTTTTTCTGCGGAGCAAGGCAACTGTTATCGGTTAGAGAAAAATGTAGCTATCGCGATTTCTACTGTTTTTAAACAAGATTGGCAGCAGGTAGATACATGGCAACTGCCTAACTTTGCCGCTCAGTTAACAGAAAGTCAGCTTGCCTGGCAAACGCTTTGGCGGGAAAGTGATATTGTCATTGCTGGTGATATGATGACGCAAAAACTGCTGCGTTTACATACCTATCATCTATTAGCCTCTTGTTCCCCATTAACGAATGGCAAACATAAATTAGATGTTTCTGTTACAGCTAGAGGTTTACATGGAGAAGCTTACCGCGGGCATATTTTTTGGGATGAGATATTCATTCTGCCTTTTTATATTATGCATTTTCCAACAACCGCTCGCCAATTACTAATGTACCGTTATTGGCGGTTACCTGCCGCCAAACATGCTGCTTCGCAAGCGGGTTATCAAGGTGCTATGTTTCCCTGGCAATCAGGACACGATGGTAGTGAGCAGACGCAAACCTTACATATAAATCCGCTGACAGGGCAATGGGATCCTGATCATAGTCACTTACAGTGTCATATTTCTTTAAGCATTGCTTATAATGTTTGGTTATATTGGCTAAATACCGGCGATAAGCCATTTATGATCGACTTTGGGCTGGAATTATTAGTTGAGATAGCCAGATTTTGGCTGAGTAAAACAGTCTGGGATGCAACAAGCAATCGATATCATATTGCTGGTGTGATGGGGCCAGATGAATTTCATGAATATAGTTTAGGTAATAAAAAAGCCGGTTTGCAGGATAATGCTTATACTAATTTAATGGTGGCATGGTTATTTAATCAAATTGAAATAATAGTTTTGTCTCTATCAAAACAGGATTTAAATAATATTTTAAATCGAGTTGGTATCGATACCGATTTCTGGCAGCAATTAAAAACCGTACAAGAAAACTTAGCCTTATCGATTAATGAGCAAAATATCATAGGACAATTTGATGGTTATTTTGCCCTTAAAGAAATTGATTGGCAAAAATACCGCAATAAATACGGTAATATTTATCGCTTAGACAGAATACTGCGCGCTGAAGGGAAATCAGCTGATAATTACAAAGTGGCTAAACAAGCAGATTTGCTAATGGTATTTCATAACCTGAGTCAAGACATTGTAAAAAATTTATTAAAAAAAATGAATTATGCTATTTCTGATAATTATGTTGAAAAAAATTTCAATTATTATTTTTCGCGTACTTCCCACGGTTCGACACTATCTCGGGTTGTTCACGCTTCTTTGGCCGAAAATATTAAATTGTCAGCTTTATCATGGCAATTATATAAAGAGGCTCTATTTTCTGATTATCAGGATATTCAAGGTGGAACGACATCAGAAGGTATTCATACTGGTGTAATGGCCGCTACCCTCAATATGACAATTATGACATACGGTGGGGTGGATATTCGTCAACCGTTATTAAAGATCAATCCTTCATTACCTACTCATTGGCAGCATCTCCAGTTTAAACTGTGCCATTTAGGTGTTAATTACCAATTTTTTATCACTCAAGAAAAGTTATCTGTGAGTTGTGATCAGGATACTGAAATACAGGTGAATAAGCAGGGATATCGGATTTCTGCCGGTAAAATTGCTAATATTGATTATAAAAATGAGGTAGTTGCATGAAGAGGGGAATGATTTTCGATCTTGACGGTGTTATTGTCGATACCGCTTTTTATCATTTTAAAGCTTGGCAATATCTGGCTAAACAAATCAATATTGATTTTGATGCAACATTTAATGAAACTTTAAAAGGAATAAGCAGAGTTGAGTCATTGGAAAAAATTTTGCTTTATGGTGATAAAGCCGATGCTTTTAGTGCGGCAGAAAAAAATATTTTGATGAACCGTAAAAATGATCACTATGTGCAATCACTCAGTAAACTGACAGAAAAGAGTATTTTACCGGGAGTATTGCCTTTTATTCAGCAAGCCAAAAAAAACAACATTCCTTGTGCGATAGCCTCCGCATCTAAAAATGCCACTATGATCCTAGAGCAACTTAATATTAAAGATTATTTTGATGTTATTGTTGATCCTCACTCTTTGTCTAAAGGCAAGCCGGATCCAGAGATTTTTTTAACCGCTGCTAATTTAATCGATGTATTGCCGAGTGAAGCAATTGGTTTTGAAGATTCACAAGCTGGCATTGAAGCATTAAATAGAGCGAATATTTTTTCTGTTGGTATATCGCCGCAAGACAATTTAGTCGGTGCTAATTTACGAGTCGACTGTTTTGAAAAAATTAATTTTGAGCAGCTGTTGAATATGTAAGTAACCATGTTAAATATTTGATAAAAATTATGCGTATTTAATAAAATCTTCCATCTTTTGGTCAGGCAACAAGTATTGATATTATTTAAAATATCATTGATATATATGTTGCCTGCCTACCCCATTATTTAGTTTTTTCCATTCGCAAGAGTAATTATTAATAAACTTAATATTTTTCTGGTTGATAATGAGAATGATTATCTATATCATTTGAATAAGTAAACAAATGTCAATTTATTATAATTTAATGTAACTATTAGTCTAAATAATTAAATTTTAGTGAGCAAAATTTAAACCTAAAATTGGATGGGTATATCCAAATTTCTATATTCAAAGTTTTCAATTATTACCTTATAAATCAATCAAATATTAAGCTTTAGCACCATTGCTTATGTTGATACATGAATGTTGAAAGGGATAGGAAATAAAAGGGCTTTATTAAATGAACTCACTATGTACAAAAGTAAAATCACAAACTTCACATCTGACTAAAGAGAATTGGTTATATGCAAACCAGCACCTAGCCGCCAAAATATTACGTGAGCTTTTTCACGAAAAAATAATTCAGCCACTAAATTGTGGCGATAGTTATTCGATTGAGATTGGCCAATCACACTATCGTTTTCAAGCGCAAAGCTATCAACTTGATCATTTAGATATTAATCCTACCTCGATAAGTAGAAATATGAATGGTCAACCACAAGTTATTGATGCCATCGCCCTTATTATTGAATTGTCGCCATTATTGGATATTTCTGCCTCAATGCTACCTATCTATCTTGATGAAATATCCAGCACACTTTATGGTTATGCCTTTAAGTATCAAAATAATCGATTAACAGCACATGATCTGGTGCAAGCAGATTACCAAATAGTAGAAACTGCGATGACCGAAGGTCATCCAGTATTTATCGCAAACAATGGCAGGATCGGTTTTGATGCTGATGACTATTTACATTATGCACCAGAAAGCGCCAATCCAATCAAATTGGTCTGGATTGCTGCCCATCGTAATAAAACCGTTTTCTCCTCATTATCGTCACTCTCGTATTCGGCATTAATGGAACAAGAATTAGAGAAGTATTTGCTCACGCAATTTGCCCAATATATGCAGACATTAGATTTAGATTTAGCAGATTATTATTTAATGCCACTCCATCCCTGGCAATGGAAACATCGAATTGCAATTAGTTTTGCCGCTGATATTGCTAATCAAGATATTGTTTATTTGGGTGAAGGTCATCATGATTATCTGGCTCAACAATCTATTCGTACCTTTTTTAATATTAGTCAGCCGCAAAAAAATTATGTCAAAACGGCATTATCAGTGCTGAATATGGGATTTATGCGTGGGTTAGATCCACATAGCATGGTTACGACACCCAGTGTAAATGAATGGCTTAATCATCTAGTCCAGTCTGATAATTTTTTACAGCAAAAAGGGTTCACGATCCTACGTGAGCATGCAGCAATAGGTTATTTTAATCCTTATTTTGAAATAGCGATTAAAAACAATAATCCGCATAAAAAAATGTTATCAGCCTTGTGGCGAGAAAGCCCAATGACCATTTTAAACAGCGATCAGCGTTTGATGACCATGGCTTCATTATTACATCTTGATAATCAAGGGAAAGCTGTTGTTGCTGCACTGATTGAAGATTCTGCTATTACAATAGCAGATTGGATCTCACGTTATTTAGATGTTTATTTATCACCATTACTACATACTTTTTTTGCCTATGATTTGGTCTTTATGCCACATGGTGAAAACTTGATGTTGGTGTTAGAAAACAATCAACCGGTAAAAATGTTAATGAAGGATATTGGTGAAGAAATTGCTATTTTAAATAGTGATATTCAATTACCTAAAGAAATTGATTTTCTGCATGTCACAGTCAAAGATGAGATGAAAATTAACTATATTCTGCTGGATATTTTTGACTGTTTTTTCCGTTATCTCGTCCCTCTACTGCAAAAACATCTTTCTTTCGCGGAAAGTCATTTTTGGCAATTAGTGGCTCAGTGTATCTATAACTACCAATCACAACATTTAGAACAAATAGAAAAATTCGCTAAGTTTGATCTATTTAAGCCGGATTTTGTGCGTGTTTGTTTGAATCGGTTACAAATGGCGAATAACCAGCAGATGATCGATCTTGATGATCGAGAAAAAAATCTGAAATTCGCCGAAAAATTGCGTAATCCTCTGTATGCATTGCGTGATAACTATTCAGTTAAGGTGCAGATGAACAAGACAATAACGATATCGAACTAATTATAACAATAAATAATTTTAGGGATGGGATGAGAAAAATGGTTAACCCACATTTAAATCGCTATAGGGTGACATTGAAGAAGATATTATCTTTGATGGTGCCACTATTTATATCAGGGAACAATTATGCTTTAGCTGCAGAAAAGTCAGCTAAAAATGACGATGTTATTATTATAACCGGCAAGGCAGAAGCAAAAGGTATTACCGAAGACAACAGAATGTATAATACTTCATCGATGTCAACGGCTACCGGATTAGATCTTTCAGCGCGTGAAACACCACAAAGTGTAAGTGTACTTACCAAGCAACGAATGCTAGATCAGGATCTTAAGAATGTTACCAGCGCGGTGGATAATATTGCTGGCATCAGTGTGCGTCAATCAGATAGCGATCGTTTTAGTTTTACTTCACGGGGAATGCGGATTAAAAATATTCTGCGTGATGGTGTAGCGACCTATTATGATACGCGCTTTAATTATGGTGATAACTTGTTGGATACGATCTTATTCGATCGGATTGAAGTTGTTCGTGGTGCGGCCGGTTTGATGGTCGGGCCAGGCCAGCCTTCAGCAGTAATAAATTTGATCCGTAAGCGACCAACTCGCGATTTCCGTGGTGAAGTAATAATGGCAGTCGGTTCCTGGGATAAGTGGAGAACTGGGCTTGATTTGTCTGGGCCTCTAAATGCGGCAGGTACGGTAAGAGGGCGATTTGTTACCGCTTACCAACGCGGCAATGCTTTTATTGATCGTGAACAACATGAACGATATCCATTTTATGGCATTGTCGAGATAGACTTAACTGCCAATACCTTGTTAACAATAGGTGCTGATTACCAATTTAATCACACTCGCCAGGGTATGTTTGGTGGCTTACCGATTTTCTTCTCCGATGGGAGTAATACCGACTATAAGCGTCATACCAGTTATGCGCCTGATTGGGCATTTTCCAAGGTTCGTTCATTCTCCATGTTTACCAGCTTACAACATCAATTTGCTAATAATTGGAGTATGAAAGGAACGTTTACTTACGATAATAATACTCTCGATCAAAAAGTATTATGGGCCACCGGATACCCCAATCCTAACAATAATCAGGGTATGTATCCAGGTAGTATGACCTTGATTGATGGTAGTCGCCGTCAAACTAGTTTTGATTTACAACTTAATGGTGATTATGGATTATTTGGCCGTACTCATCATGCGAGTTTTGGTATTAATTATCAAAAACAGCATTTTCAAAACGATTATTACAGCGCGTTGTGTATGCTGAAGAAAACTTGTAAATCGTTAGGCGATTTTAGCCAATCTCATTGGAATTACCCGCAACCCACTTGGTCAAAATCTCGCACCAATGGTTCGAAAGGTTATATTGAACAAACAGCAGGTTATGCAGTGACTCAGCTGTCATTGATTGATCCTGTAACATTAATTCTTGGCGGGCGTATAACCAGTTGGAAAACTCGTGGTGATGATTTCAATCAGCCAAAAAATGGCAGTTATAGCGATCAATTTGTGCCGTATGGTGGATTAATTTACGATATTACGCCAGATATTTCGGTGTATGGTAGTTATACCCAAATCTTTGATCCAGAAAGCCGGGTTGATCGCAACGGGAAACTACTTAAACCGGTTAGCGGAGAAAATTTTGAGCTAGGAATAAAGGGTATTGCGATGGATAATAGTATCGATTATTCATTAGCTCTATTTGAGATCCGGCAGAATAACTTTACTCAATCAGATAGTAATGCTCCACCACGTCCGGATGGCTCCAGGGTTTATTACGCTATTGATGGCGTTAAAACCCGAGGTTTTGAAGTTGAAGTCAGCGGTCAGCTTACTGATGATTGGAAAATTTATGCCGGTTATACCCAGTTCCGCGGCACAGATACGAATGGAAAACGTATTAATAGAGAAACGCCAAATAGATTGTTTAAACTGTTTACAACTTATACTTTGCCGGGTGCGATGAGCAATCTGACGATTGGCGGCGGTGTTAATTGGCAAGATAGTACTTGGCAACTGCTCGATGGGCCGGCTAAGAAGCGAGTTAACGCTGAACAAGCGAGCTTTGCTGTTGTTAACTTAATGGGGCGTTATCAATTTACACCGGCGCTTTCGCTAACGGTTAATTTGAATAATCTGTTTGATAAAACTTATTTCACGCAATTTGGTGATTACAAACAATATTATTATGGTGATCCTCGTAATATTGAAGCGACCCTAAATTATCAGTTTTAATTAAATAATAAATTTAAAGGTTATCAATAATGGTACTGCTGCGACAACGATTAGCATCTTATAAAATGGGGTTCATAGTACCATTAATGTTAATGATAGTTTTATTAACCGCTTGTGATAAACCGCCGGTAGTAACAAATTTACCGCCAGATACTATTGGCTATCCCAAAACGATTATTACCGCGCTAGGGAAAGCAGAAATTAACCAACAACCGCAACGGATTGTGGCATTGGGAAGTGGTAGTGAGGATATCTTATTAGCACTCGGGATAGTGCCTATAGCGATTGAATCTCATTATTGGGGTGGCGATGCACAAGGATATTTACCCTGGTTTAAGGAAGAGATTGAACGGCGTGGCGCTCGATTACCCGTGATTATTGAAATGTATCCAGAGTTGGATATAGAAAAAATTATTAAATTAAAACCTGATTTAATTTTGGCAACCCAATCTGGCATCACCCAAGCGGATTTTAATTCTTTATCTTATTTTGCACCTGTGGTGGCCTATCCAGCTAAACCATGGCAGACAACACCACAACAGCAAATTAAGTTAATTGCCAATGCTTTAGATAAACAACAGCAGGGAAAGAAATTGTGTGCTGAACTTGATGCGATGTTAGTCGCAGCCGGTCATCACATCCCTAATATACAAAACTATCAGTTTGCCTATATTAAGGCCGGGACATCAGCCAATAGTTTATCCATTTATGTAAAAAATGATCCGCGGGTGGATACCTTGGTTCATATTGGCTTGTCATTATTGCCATTGGCAAAAACAGTCACCGCCTCCTTTGGTAATTTTGCTGTCAATATTGGTCTAGAAAATGCCGACTTACTGAATGATGCTGATATTTTGTTAACCTGGTATAACAGCGAGAAAGAGCGACAAGAAACTGAATCTCAACCGCTATTCCAATCGATACGCGCAGTTCGTCAGGGAGTCTATATACCATTGACGGATCAAGCGTTGGTCATGTCGATGTCGTATGGCTCGCCCCTTAGTTTACGCTGGGGATTACCAAAATTTATGTCATTACTACAGCAGGAGCTAGCCAAGCATGATAAACCCTAAGCGACGAATTACCCGCCTGTTGGGATTACTATTAATGTTGCTATTAACCTGCCTTTGTATTTTGGCCAGTTTAAGTTTTGGTTCAAAGCCCGTGCCGTTATCAGCAATTTGGCAACATTATTGCTCTAACAGTCAGGTTAATTATTATGATTTAGTCATTAACGCTCGAGAATCCCGTACCTTTATTGGGTTAATGGCCGGTGCCGCATTAGCGTTAGCAGGCGCAGTGGCGCAAGGATTGCTGCGTAATCCGCTTGGTGATCCCGGTTTATTAGGCATTAATGCCGGCGCCGCCGCCGCAGTTGTTTTCTGCTCTTTTGTACCTGTATTAACCAATGTCTCTCATTTTTGGGCTGCTTTTATTGGCGCTAGTTTATCAACTTTACTGTTTTATTTTATGAGTGGTAGTAGCCGTAATACCAATCCGGTAAGGTTAATCTTAACTGGCGTTGCTATCAATGCTTGTTTATTAGCGCTAGTGCAGGGCGTTATTCTAATCAACCCTCAAGCGATGGATAACTATCGTTTTTGGATCATAGGTGCTTTAAATTCAACATCATTAACTGAGGCTAGTTGGCTAATTCCCTATTTATTAGTGGCTATTATCTTGACATTTTCATTGAGTACTGCATTAAACATTATGGTTTTTGGCGATGGTATTGTGCACTCTTTGGGAGGTAATGTTGCGCGTACACGTCTATTATCGCTGTTAAGTGTTAGCATGCTAGCCGCTGTTGCAACCGCAATGGCAGGTCCAATTGCGTTTATCGGTTTGGCGGCGCCCCATTTAATGCGAGCCTGGATAGGCAGTGATTTTCGCTGGCTATTACCTTATAGCATGTTTGCCGGTTCATGTTTGTTGTTAATCTCGGATGTGATAGCACGGTTAGTGATTGCTCCAGAAGAAGTGATGGTGGGTATTATCACCGCAGTAGTTGGCGCTCCCTTGCTTTATTTGGTAGCTAAAAAACCAACTGATAGCAGAATGGTAGAATAAAATATGATGCAAAACGATTTTTCAACTAAACAAGTGACCACTAAAACATTTGGTTTAGCCAATATGAGATTTATTACTCCCTCATGGCAGACGTCTAGTAGAATTTTATTCTTACTGCTGTTGTTAGTATTGTTCTTGTATCTCACTTTAGCTTTTGGGCGGGAAGGGTTGGATAATCCGTGGTTAGAGATGAAAACCCGCTATCAGCAATTTATTCTATTACAGATCCGTTTACCTAGAGCACTAGTTGCTATCGGTGCCGGTATGACGCTGGCGCTTTCCGGTGCGCTTTTTCAGATCACCACCCGTAACGCATTAGCTAGTCCAGACATTATTGGGATTAATGCCGGCGCAGCTGTTGGCATTATGGCGGCACTATTATTCTGGCCAGATGTTGTACCTGTTCCTGTTGGCGCACTGATTGGCGCCGTGGTTGCCGTATTATTGGTTTATCTTGCTAATGGTGCCGTAAGTGGCGAGATCCAAACGACTAAAATTGTGCTTTCAGGTATTGCTGTTGCGGCTTTATGTATGGCTTTAGTTGATTTTGCTATTTCGAATACGCGTATTGAGCAGGCACAACAAATTCGGTCACTGTTAAGTGGTAGTTTGGCTAATCGGGGTTGGCAGGATGTAGTGCTAATTAGCGGTATGTTGGTTTTTATACCTATTCTGTTTTGGTTGGGTAAGCAGTTGAACTATATCAGTTTAGGTAATGATATTGCGATTACACTCGGTGTTCCTGTTCGTTTGGTGCAAATTATCAGCATACTGGTAGCGATTATTTTTGCCACCCTGTCGGTATTGGTTGTTGGGCCGGTTGCTTTTGTGGCACTAGCGGCACCGCAAATTGCCCGGCGGATTATTTTGCATAAAGGTGTTGCTCTGTTTTGTTCGATGCTAGTGGGCGCTTTATTAATGCTGAGCGCTGATTTTATTACGTTAATATTGCCAACGCCCGGGCGTTTAACGGTAGGTTTAGTCACGGCAGCAATTGGTGGGATTTATTTAATGTACTTATTGTATATGGAATTTAGGAGAATAAGCTAATGGTATCATCCGCTCATTCTCCCTTGGTTGCTTCACGGCTGAAAGCTCGTGATGTCTCTGTTGGATATGGCAAAAAAAGCATCATTAAAGAGGTAAATATAGCTATTTATGATAATGAATTTAGTGTCATTATCGGACCTAACGGCTGTGGTAAATCAACCTTATTAAAAACCCTTAGTCGTATTATGCAACCGCAGAGTGGTGAAATTCGATTGGATGGTAAGGATGTTTTCCATGCTAAACCTAAATGGGTTGCTCGGCAGCTCTCATTGTTAGCGCAAGGCGCGATTATCACTGAACCATTGACTATCTATGAACTCGTTTCACGCGGTCGTTATCCTTATCAATCTTTTTTATTCCAGTGGTCAACTGAAGATGAACGGGCGGTGCATGATGCGTTAAAGGCGGTTGATCTTTGGCCTATGGCACAAAAATTAGTCAGTGAATTATCAGGTGGTCAGCGTCAGCGTGTCTGGTTTGCGATGACACTTGCTCAGCAAACTCCGATCGTTTTATTAGATGAGCCAACAACCTATTTAGATATTGCTCATCAAATTGAAATGCTTGATCTTTGCCAACGTTTGCATCAGCAAGGGAAGACGTTAGTTTTGGTGCTGCATGATATTAATCTGGCTTTACGTTATGCCTCGCGTCTAATTATGATGAAAGAGGGGCAGATCTATGCTGAGGGTAAACCTGAAAAAATTATTACCGAACAGAATATTAAAAATGTATTTGGTTTAGCCTGTCGCATTATTTCAGATCCTGAATCGGGTAAACCACTAATTATTCCAAAATATAAAATCAATAAATAATCAACAAGATATTTTATTACATTTTGTATTGGCAATATAAAATTGGAGAATATGGCATGGGAAATAAAAATAATCATAGTTCCATAGCTATTATACCTAAAATTGAAATAGCAGATATTACTAAGTTATTTGATAGTAAATTCAGCCATTTTAATTCTTCATTCAAAGTGAATGAAGAAAATATACCGATAAACAGCATGGAATTTCATCAATGGTCAAAGGAGAAACAGTTTTTATCATTAATGGATCGTTATCAATATGAATATTATGGCAATAGTAGTCAGAATGCTAATCAGAAAGGGCTTTATTCTTTATGGGCTCAATGGTATTTTGGCTTAGTGATTCCGCCTATGATGTTGATGCTATTAGAGTATCCGCAGGCGATTAATCCGAGTTATCATCGTTTCCGCGTTGAATTTCATGCAAGTGGCCGGCCTAATATTGTTCATTATCAGCTAGCATGGATAGCAAAACCTTTATCTCTATTAGAGCGTTATCATGATCTATTACAGCAGCATATTATTCCAGTATCTAACAAAATAGAATTCTATCGTGGTATTAATGGCCGTTTATTATGGAATAATATTGGCTACATTATGTATTGGTATTTAATGAATTTCAAAGAAAAGCTAGACGCTAATCAGTATAATAATTTAATTAATATGCTTTTTTTTGAAAAAAAATGTTAAATAAGCAAGATAACCCGCTTTATCGTACCATTATTGTTAGAAATAATGTCATACAACGTCGTAGCTGCTGTCAGAGAAACAAATTACCAGGTGTCGGTAATTGCCATGATTGTCCTCTTGAGGCGATGGCATCAATTTAATTTATTAAATTTACTGCTTATTTAAAATAAAAATAATTATTTGTTTGTTTTGTACCGCTTTATTAAATGATTAATGTAAGGCATTTAATCTATTTAAATATAGTGTTGAGCAATTATTTTAGCTAATTACTATACAAGAGTAAGGATATACAATGCCTGTTGAAGTAAAAACCTGTGCTGAATTGCCATCAGCAACAACTTCTTTTATGAAGGAAGATTATTTTAAAGATAGCCTTTTTTATTCCTATTTCTTTAATCGTGATAATGCACAATGTTATTTTGATAATGCTCATGACGTTATAATTAAGATAAAAGAAATATTACAGCAGACGCAAATTCCGTTTAGTGGAATATTGCCCCATGAGTTATCTCAATTATTTTCAAAAGTAAATTTAGATAATTCATTATCTTCTTGGTCATCAGTTTTAGCAGAATTAAATCAGCTTTATATTAAAGATGCAGTTTATTTTCATCATCCCAAATATGTTGCTCATCTAAATTGCCCATTAGTATTACCCGCTGTGATCGCCGAAATGTTGATTGGTGCCATTAATTCATCGATGGATACTTGGGATCAAAGTGCAGGCGCAACCTTAATTGAGCAAAAAGTGCTTGCTTGGACAGTGGATAAGTTAGGATTAGGTAAAGATGCTGATGGCATTTTCACTAGTGGTGGAACGCAATCCAATTTTATGGCGATGCTACTGGCCCGTGATTGGTTTTGTTACCAGCGCGATCGACAACATAAAAATTTGATCCATGGTTTACCGGACGATTTTCGTAAGCTACGCATATTAACATCATCAGTCAGTCACTTTAGTACCCAAAAAGCAGCAGCTATGTTAGGGCTCGGTTATCAAGCTATTATTTCAGTGCTTCATGATGATAAATTCTGTATGTCTATTGAGGCGTTGGAAACGAGCATTCAACAATGCCTATCTGAAGGAAATATTCCATTTGCCGTGGTAGCTACGGCGGGGACGACTGATTTTGGCAGTATTGATCCACTCCCTGCTATTGCCGATTTAGCCAAACAATATGGTTTGTGGATGCATGTTGATGCTGCTTATGGTTGTGGATTATTAGTCTCATCGCGTCATTCTCATTTACTTCAGGGAATAGAGCAGGCCGATTCGGTTACTATCGATTATCACAAAGCATTTTTCCAGCCAGTCAGTTGTGGTGCCTTTTTCATTAAGGATCGGCAGCACTTTTGTCATTTAACCTATCATGCAGATTATTTGAATCCGTTAAGTGCTGAACAAGAGAAAATCCCCAATTTGGTAAATAAAAGTATACAGACAACCCGCCGTTTTGATGCTTTAAAAATGTGGCTGACCCTGAGAATGATGGGAGCGGAACAATTGGGTTTGGCATTTGACAAAGTGTTGGATACTGCACAAATCGCCTATCACTTAATGGCAGCAAATTCCCATTTTGAAGTTGTTCATCAACCTGTGCTCAGCACGTTAGTTTTTCGTTTCATACCGCCGCAATCTCTGTCACAAGAACAACTTGATGATCTTAACGCTAATATTCGTAAGGCCTTATTCCGAGAAGGCGAAAGTATTATTGCTGCTACCAAAATTAACGGGCGACAATACTTAAAATTTACTTTTCTTAATCCATTAACGGAACGTCAACATCTGGTAGAAATAATGAATAACATTATTCAGCAAGGCAATTTCTTATTGACATCGTAAGCGTTCACTAACAAGACATCATATAAATAAATAATTATTCCCGTTTTTAAACGGAGCAATTTTGTTAGGAGTTATTATGACAACCAGGACTTATGATTTTATCGCGATTGGTATTGGCCCATTTAATTTGGGATTGGCTTGTCTGGTGCAACCAATAAAAGAGATCAATAGCCTGTTTATTGATCAGAATGCAGCTTTCGATTGGCATCCTGGAATGATGTTGGAAAACTCCTCGATGCAGACGCCATTTATTGCCGATTTAGTTACTTTAGCATCACCCAGTCATCCCTTAAGTTTTCTCAATTATATCAAACAAAAAGGACGTATTTACTCATTTTATATCCGGGAAAATTTCTTTTTATTGCGCAAAGAATATAACCAATATTGCCAATGGGCAGCAGAGCAATTATCCAATTTGCGTTTTAATACGCGGGTAGAAAATATCAATTATGATCCCTCGCTGGATTGCTATACCTTGCATTGTGTTGATACGGTAACCGGACAGTGCCATCAGTTTTGCTGCAAAAAACTCGTATTAGGAACTGGCCCTTCACTTTATATACCGAAATGTTGCCAGCCATTTGCTGAGCAACTAGTACGAACTGATAACTATTTGGCTAATAAAGCCAGTTTACAGCAAAAGAAATCAATTACTATCATCGGTAGCGGCCAGAGTGCAGCGGAAATTTTTTATGATTTGCTTAGTCAGATTGATATCTATGGTTATCAACTGAATTGGGTAACGCGCTCGCCGCGTTTCTTCCCGTTGGAATATAGCAAATTAACGTTAGAAATGACTTCACCGGAGTATGTCGATTATTTCCATAGCCTACCAGATACCATACGTGATGAACTGAATCGTAGCCAAAAATCCCTCTACAAAGGAATTAATAGTTCACTTATCAATGACATTTTTGATCTGATGTATAGCAAACGGTTGAATGGCAACTTGCCTGTGGCATTACATACCAACAGTGAATTAAAACACCTACAGTATGATGATGAAAAACAGCAACTGGTATTAGATTTATGCCAACAAGAGCAACAAGCGGCATTTTCATTAGCAACCGAAGCTGTTGTGTTAGCAACGGGTTATCAATACCAAATACCTAAATGTATTGATGGTATTCGTGACCAGATCCGTTGGGATAAGTCCGGACGCTATGACGTACAACGTAATTACAGTATTGATTATCATAATCGCATTTTTGTGCAAAACGCCGAACTTCATACTCATGGATTTATTACGCCAGATCTTGGCATGGCCTGTTATCGTAATTCTTATTTAATTAAACAAATTACCGGCAAAGAACACTATGCAATAGAGAATAGTATTGCATTCCAGCAGTTTGGCGTAGCGCAAAAAGGAGTCAATTAATGTCTGTTGCAGCTATGGCGTTGTTTAAAAAAACAGTCACTGATATCGGCACATTTTCAATAAGGCCACTGGATCTAAATGAAGATATTACCATTATTAGCCAATGGGTTAATCGCAATTATGCACATTATTGGGGAATGCAAAATTATACTTCGCAACAAGTGAAAAATTTTTATCAAGATCTATTGAACCGTCAACCTAATTCGGTCTTTACTGGCAGTTACCAGGGAAAAATAGTATTTTTGCTCGAGTGTTATTGGGCACAAGATGATGTTATCAGCCAGCACTATAGTGCTGAACCAGGTGATATGGGGATGCATATTTTGGTTGCGCCACCAGAGGAAAAAATCAACCAGTTTACTTGGGGCGTTTTTCAAACCATTATCGCCTTCATTTTCCACAACCCTGCGGTTAAGCGGATTGTTGTTGAGCCTGATATTCGCAATACGAAAATTCATCGGCTAAATATAAAGGCGGGTTTTGTGTATGAAAAAACCGTGCAATTAGCGAATAAAATGGCTGGCTTAGCATTCTGTACCAGAGAGCAGCATCAAATGGCTTTGCAATCAGCGCCATTAATTAAATTTTCACAGCCCGATAATTCTTTTGTACATCATTTATATCCGCAGGTTTGGCAAAAAGTACATCGATTACAGGTGAGAAAAGCTATTTCTGAGTTTGCGCATGAGTGTTTATTATCGCCAAAACAATTAACAGAAAAAATCGATCGAGATGGTTATCACTATTATCGTTTGGATAATGATGAGTATGGCGTACAGTATTATTTTCGTGCGCGACGATTGGCATTAGATCATTGGTTGATTGATGCTGACTCGCTGCAAAAAATGCACACAGAAAATTGGGCCGAACTTGACTTTATCCGTTTCATTATTGAATTTAAACACCAGCTTGGGATCAGTGATAGTGTTATGCCAACTTATCTGGAAGAGTTGATGAGTACACTACATAGTAGCGCATTTAAATACCATCGTACTGGTATTACCGTTGATAGTTTGCTGCATGCTGATTTTCAGACTATTGAGGCTGAAATGATGGAAGGGCACCCAATTTTTATCGCTAACAATGGCAGAATTGGCTTTGATGCACAGGATTTTCAATGTTTCAGTCCTGAATCAGCGGCAGGTATCCATTTAATATGGTTAGCTGCCCATAAAAGTAAGGCCCAGTTTGCCTGTATAGAGCAGCTTAGTTATCAACAGCTAATCGAGCAAGAATTGAGTCAACAGGAGATAATTGATTTTAACCACCAATTGATTTTGCTTGGATTGGATCCACAGGAGTACCTATTAATGCCATTGCACCCATGGCAGTGGCAAAATAAATTACCATCCATCTTTGCTCATGAGCTTGCTAGTCAAAAACTAATCTATCTAGGCGTAGGCAAAGATTGCTATCAAGCCCAACAATCAATACGGACGTTATTTAATCGCAGCCAACCACAGCGCTATTATGTGAAAACTGCGTTATCTATCTTGAACATGGGATTTATGCGCGGTTTGTCTCCCTATTACATGGTAACCACACCAGCGATTAATGATTGGCTATATGATCTGGTGCAACAAGATGATGTTTTACACCGTTGTGGTTTTCGGTTATTACGGGAAGTTGCCAGTATTGGTTTTAGAAATCTTTACTATGAGCAAGCGATCCAGGGTGATACCCCTTATAAAAAAATGATGGCGGCACTGTGGCGAGAAAATCCCTTACAATTAATTGGCAGCAAGCAAAAATTGATGACGATGGCGGCATTATTACACCATGATCAACAGGGCAACGCGTTCTTACCTGCTCTAATTGCGGCATCAGGCATCCGCGTTGATGAATGGATTAAACGCTATCTGGATTGTTACTTACTACCACTCTTACACTGTTTATATGCTTATGATTTAATGTTTATGCCACATGGTGAGAATATTATTCTAGTGCTAGAAAATCATATTCCACAATCTATTTTTATGAAAGATTTGGCAGAGGAAGTGTTGGTGATGGATCCACAGGCGGATTTGCCAGCAAAAGCGAGTCGGGTAAAAGTTAGTATGCCAGAACAGATGAAAACACTAACTATTTTATCGGACGTGTTTGATGGGGTCTTTCGCTATATAGCCGCAATTCTTGATGAAAAAGCGGGTTATGCACAACAACAGTTCTGGCAGTCGGTGGCGAATTGTATTTTAGATTATCAATTGGCACATCCACAATTTGCTCAGCAATTTAAACGTTATCCTCTATTTACGCCGACCATCAAACGTTGCTGTTTAAATCGATTACAAATTGCTAACAATCGTCAGATGCTAGATTTGTTGGATCCAATGCAAAGTTTGCAATTTGCTGAAGATTTGATTAATCCTATCGCTGAGTTTGCACAATAGATCGCTGATTTTAGCCAGATAAGCGAGTAACCACCTCACTGATTAATGTGAGGTTTTTTTGTTAATATTTTGCTAAATTAGAGCAGTTTGGTGATATTAGTTTATTTTTCCCTAAGCACAACAGTTAGTTAATAAAACGTTTTTACTCACCAGTAATATAGGAATAAAAATGAATAAAATAGTTTTATCATTGTGTCTGTTAAGTTTTTTTTGTTCCGCGAAAGTGATTACCCATCAACAATTAGCTGACCTATGGCAATCGCCAGAAAAGGAAGCCAAACAGCTAATTGAAAACATGAGTTTTGAAGAAAAGTTAGGGCAGATGTTAATGTTGGGTTTTCCCCATTGGGGGATTGACGCGGAAAAAAATGCTGTAGCAATGACCAAACTCAAGCCAGAAATCGCCAATATTATTCACCATTATCATTTAGGTTCAGTGATCTTATTTCGAGATAATTTAATTGACACGCCACAAACCGTAAACCTGATTAATGCGCTGCAACAAGCACGTAGCAACTTACCACTATTTATTAGCGTTGACCAGGAAGGTGGTTATGTCACACGACTGCGGGTAGGGACTGAGATGCCGGGTAATATGGCATTAGGCGCAACGCGTTCTAAACAACTGAGTGAATTAGTTGGTATGATCCATGGTTATGAACTTATGCATTTAGGCTTTAATTTTAATTTTGCGCCCGTGGTCGATATCAATAATAATCAAGATAATCCTATTATTGGTGTCCGCTCTTATTCAGACAGGCCACAGCTGGTGGCGGAAATGGCCAACGGTTATATTCAAGGAATTCATCGCTATGCTGTTTTAACGGCAATTAAACATTTTCCAGGCCATGGTAATGTCACTGCTGATAGCCATTTATCCTTGCCAACGATTAATATTAGTCAGCAACAATGGCGCAAATTTGAGTTACTCCCATTCATGCATACCATGCCCAATACCGATGCTATCATCACAGCACATATCGTAATGCCGGCATTAGATAACCATAAACTAACTACGATAGATAATCGGCGAGTCGGTGTGCCGGCAACCCTTTCTAAGCCAATATTGAGCGGGATATTACGCAATAACTTGAACTATCAAGGTCTAATTATCACCGATGCCATGGATATGGGCGCTATTGCCAATAATTTTGACGGTAACTGGGTGGTTAAACAAGCCATATTGGCGGGCAATGATATCATTTTAATGCCATTAAAAATTACCACTATTGAGGATGTTACTAAACTAGAAAAGCTCTATCACTATCTAAAAACGGAAGCGCAAAGCAATCCAGAATTAAACCGTCGCATTGGTGAATCAGCTTATCGGGTCGTAGTTAGTAAGTTAAAAAATAGAATTTCCGCCCAAGATAAGTCTGCTCAGCAAGCACAACAAGTTGTTGCAGCAAAAATAGATAAAGATATTGAGAATATGGTGGCAGACAATGCCATCACATTAATAAAAAACAGTAACGTACTGCCGTTTCAGTTAAAAAATAATAATAAAATTGTTATTTTCTCCGATGAAAAAGCACGTAATCAATTAATTAAAAAACATTTACTCGCTATTGCTGATGAGTTAAATATAAATATGACTACCCAAGATGATGTGGTTACCATGATGGCGGATGATAAAACTGAGCAGCAATTAACGACCAAAATGCAAAATTCCGATCTCATTATTTTAGCCACTTATAATCTTAAAAAAGCACCCATTAATGCCCAGCGAATACTCAATGTTGCTAATCGTAATGCTATTCCAGTGGTCGTGATAGCGACCAATAATCCTTATGATATTGCTTACTTGCGTGGCGTGAAAGCCAATATTGCCATTTATGGCATTACGGGGTTTGATGCGACAAATAATAATAATAGAAATAACTTAGAAACCAACATCCGTAGTGGGCTAAGAACGCTATTTCTCACACCCAATAAGCGCTTAATGAATTCACCGACAGGTAAATTGCCGGTTGATATCAAAACGCCTAATTTAGACCTTACTCTCTATCCTTATGGATATGGTTTAGTTTATTAAAAATATTTCCGCAACCCACACCTTGATAAGTGTGAGTCAAAACAGCGTCAGGCATCGGGCAGGGTTTTTATATTGGACTATAAATAAATTAGCAAACTCGCTGAAAATATTCCGTTATCCTTATTACAAAACGCGCTTGCCAGACTGGAAATAGACAAAAATTTTATGCGCAACGATAACCGCTGTAAAGCGGTTATCTGCTGTCACTATCATATTTTTTTAACAACCCTTCATGCTTTAAGTTGCTCGAAAATTGTTCTACTTGGGCATTATCCTAGCCAGCACCTAAGCCAGCTTGGCGCTTTCTGCTCTTATCGCTTTTCAGTCAAGATGGATATTGGCCACGTATATATTGGTTTCTTTAGTCACTGAAAAAACACTCCCCTTTAACCCTTGCGCCGTTTAACCACTAACCCCAACTGAGCCTGCCTATTTTTGCCCTAATTTTGTTTCTATCTATCGCTGGTATTTAAGCTAAAAAGGCCTGGTTTTAACAAAATGTCTGAATTTTATCCAGTACAGCAGTTTCGGAGTTTTAAGCTATCGAGAGTTTTGTTGAGTTGGCTTATTATGATCAAAAAATTAACATTAGCTGGGTAAAAGTAACAAATAATCTGTCTGTAAAATAAATATGCCATCACTTATAAAGTGGCACCGATGGGGGCAACTCTGTTTATCAGGCCGATAAGGTGAAGCAACAAATGGGCGATATTGATTGCTAATTTGGTGGGCATATCTGTTAAGTGGCGGAAAAGACGAGAAGCGAAGTTAGGATTTTGCAATCAAAGGATGGTGAACCTTTTGCCGCAGGGAAAGTAACGGATAAAGCCAAACCCGCTACTAATTAAAAGCGGGTAACAAGCCAGCGTAGAATTAACAAACTAACAATAAATGTTTTTCTCATAATTTGCTTTTGTTGGGAGTAACAAGATGAAGGTATTCGCGAGACAGTTAAGAGTTAGCATGTGGCGCACAATAATGCTTTTGTTCAGCAGTGTCTGGCTGGTGGCTTGTAATGAGTATATTGATATCTACCGGCCAATTGATATAACCCGCGCCGGCCAATCGGTTATGGTTGAGTTTGAAATTAAAAAGCAGGGGGATTATCAGTTTGCTCTGTTATTTGATAAGGGGGATGATTATGAAGAGATGCTTAGGCGGCTTGAGTTATTCGGCAGTGTTGATAAAACGGGGGTGATAATTCCCATTTCGCTGCGGATCGTTAAAGATGGTCAGCTTTTTTTTGATGAGGAAATCAACACTAAAGGAACTGGTTGGGGACGAGCTTTTTATTATGAAGGGAGAAGGATAAATACCGCAGCAGTGCGAGAAATTAAACTATTGCCATTATCTCCCGGTTGTTACTCGGTGGTTATTAGCACACTGGAAGATGTTGCGCTGTTTAGCGGGATTGAGAGTTTTATTGAAGTCACTTATTTTAATCCCAAAATTTAACTGTAGCATTCTATCAACAAGGAAGTAAAATATGGATAATAAATATACCGTGACCTATAAAGTGGCACCAATGGGCGCCAAATATATTTATCAGGCCGATAAGGAGAAGCATAAGGCGGGCGATATTGATTCCTCCGTTGGCGGCCATATGTGGTATGTGTTAAGTGACGGCCAAGGCGAGGAAAAAAGTTACGGTTTTGAATCAAAGCGGGGTGAACCTTTTGGCCAAGGGCAGGTAACGGATACGGACAATGCCGCTTACCAACAAACCTCCTATGAAGTTACCCTAGCCTTAAGCCAGGCGCAGTATCATAAATTAAAAGGGTTTTCAGAAAAACCAGAATCAGGCGGATTTGATCCTACCAAATATAGCGTGCATACCAACAGTTGTGTCGATTTTGTCTATTACTCCTTAAACTCCATTGGCTACAACGGTAAGCGTTTTGAAGGCAATCTGTTTCCTAATCATAATCCGGAAACCTTGAAAGGGATGTTAATATCGAAAGGAGCATCTATTATTCGTGATGACCTGATCCGTAATGGGGATAAATACGAAAAAAGAATTCCTAATATTACGATGAATACGCCGCCCTGGCTTATGCCAATAAGTGGCAACGGCCCGCTGCCGACTCCGCCGAAAAGTATGATTAAGATTGATATTAATCCTGCACCAAAACCGCAGAAACAGATTCAGGCTGAAAACCAAGCGCAGCAGAATGTGAGCAATGGCTATATTCAAAATAGCCCGACCCACAAGATATCTGCCAATGGCGATATACTTAGTAAAACCGATTTCAGCTCTACTCAGATGGCCAGTTTGGCGACCGGCGGCATTCGACCCGGTGCGGTACAACTGGATACCAATGTCCGACCAAATGCTTATCTGTCCGAGTTCTATAAACCATCCCTCTTTAGCTCCGGCAAACCCTACTTCCGCCCCGGCGATACCTGTAAACTGGACGTCGGTCTACAAAACGCTGCCATGTTGAACGGTTTATCCGCGCGGACAACCTTTAATACTTATGTTGACCCCCTGTTACTGGATTTGAGTGGCCAAGGCGTGCACATGACGGACATGCGCGACGGGGTGTTATTCGATATGGATCATAGTGGCACGCTTAAGCGTACCGGTTGGGCAGATAGACAAACCGGCATACTGGTGATTGACGATGGCAGTGGTCAGATAAAAAATGTCAGCCAAATGTTCTCTGAGTACTATGGTGGTCGCGCCGGTGGCAACGGTGCGGCGGGTGAAAAAATATTTGCCGATGGTTTTGCCGCTTTAGGCAGTGAAGATAGCAATAAAGATGGCGTGATTGATAAGCGTGATCCTATCTGGCAGCAGTTACGGGTTTGGCTTGACGCTAGCCACGATGCGAAAGTTGATACGGGAGAGCTCAAAACCCTGACCGAACTGGGGATCAGCCAGATTAGTGTTCGGTCAGCCAATAAAAGCGAAGTCCGTGATGGTAACCGGGTGGTTGCCAGTGGATCGTTTATGATGCAAGGTCAGACGCGGGAAATATTAGCGGTTAACTTTGTCGCTGATCGGGTCAGCAACACACTAACGACTGAGGGGCTGGGGACACGGGTGACTTCGACTTTTAACCATATCACGACCACGGCTTACGCTAGTCATAGTGACAGCGCGCAAACGCTGGATGCAGATAAATTGGGTGTTAGCAACCTATATGGTGGCAGTGGTGATGACCAGTTAATTGCTGCTAAAACAGGCAGTTGGCTGGTGGGTGGTGCAGGCAGCAATACCTATGTTGGTGGTGCGGGTAACGATGTTTTTGTTATCAGCGCTTCTGACGATAGCAAAAATATTCATGGTAACGGCGGACAGGATATGGCCATTATCACCGGTAACCAAGGTATGATATTGGATATGGATCAAGCCGGTTTAACGATTGCCGAAGGCGGCAGTGGCGATGATACCATCATCAGTGGCGGGCCTAATGGTGTGTTTATGAAAGGCGGCTCGGGTCATTCGACCTTGATAGGTGGCATGGGTGATGATGTGCTGGTCGGCGGCAGCGGGCATAATACCCTGATTGGTGGGAGTGGTAAGTCGGTTATCTATGCCGGACCTAAAGGGGATAAAATTTATGCCTCCAAAGGCGGCAGCATCATATATGCTGGTGGCGGAGCGGATATGATTTTCGGCAGTGTCGGCGACGATGTTATAGAGGTTGGTCAGGGTAATGCCATGATCGATGGCGATGAGGGGATTAATATCGTCAGCCTGCATGGTAATCACGGTGATTATCGGATCACTCGAACCGACAGTGGCTATCAAATCGCTGATAAGGTTGCTGGGCGCGACGGCACGGTAACGCTAAAGAACATTCAAAAACTCAATTTCGCCGATATTTCAGCGGTTGACTTACTAACGCCGAATGCGATGCCTGTCGAGGATGTTCTCACCCATGACAAGGAAGGCAAGGTTTTTTCTCGTACCCGTACGCATCTGATTTCGGCCGCTACTCTATTGGCTAACGATCAGCGTCTCAACAGTCAGGGTAACTTACGTATCACCAATGTTGGCGATGCGATCGGTGGCAAAGTCACTCTTACCAGCCAGGGTGATATTTCGTTTACCCCGGATGCGACTTACTCGGGTCTAATTAGTTTTAAATATGGTGTCACTGATGCCGCTGGTAACCCTTCGGCATCAGTCATGGACTTAGCCAGCGGCAAAACTGCGCCGATGCGGGCGGTCGCTACGCTATTGACGCCGGAGGTGCCGCTTGACCCATTGGCCGCTCAACAATGGTATCTGAGTGATGCCAATATTTTACCAGTTTGGCAAGACTACACCGGCAAAGGGGTACGCATTGGTCAGTTCGAGCCAGGTGGTCAGTTTGCCACTGCGCCGGAAATTTTTGATATTGCTCACCCTGACCTGGTCGCCAATGTCGATAAAAGCTGGCAGCAGACTCAACAGACTAACGGAACCATGCCGAACATGGTTTCCAACCATGCGACAATGGTAGCGGGTGTGATGGTGGCAGCGAAAAACGACAAAGGCGGCGTAGGGGTTGCCCATGGTGCTACCTTAGGCGGCTATTATCTGGCTAATGACGGTGCCGACTTAGCAGGACTGGGACATATGTCCAATTTTGATATTGCCAACAATAGTTGGGGATTTGCCAACGATTTCGCCCTCAGTAATTTTCCGGATGGCAGTATAAGTACGGCGGCGTCGCTCAGTGTCAATGCGCAATATGCGGCGGCTAATGGTCGTGGTGGATTGGGGACGGTTATTGTGACCTCCGGCGGTAATAATCGGGCGGCTGGTGGCAATGCGCAGGGATCATTGACCAATAATAATCGTTTTTCTGTCCAGGTCGGGGCTATCAATGCTCAAGCTGATTTGTCGACATTAAACATTGGCTCCTCGCCGTTCTCCAATCCGGGTGCCAGCTTACTGATCTCAGCCCCAGGAAGCAACGTGGTGTCGACCAGCCATATGCTGAAAACGGAACGGGGTTCCACTTTTGGCAATGATTATACCAGCATGCAAGGTACCAGCTTTGCTACGCCTATAGTCTCTGGCATTGTGGCGTTGATGCTAGAGGCTAACCCGAACCTTGGTTATCGGGATGTACAGCAGATCCTGGCTCTGTCCGCGCGTAAAATTAACGACCCCACGACCAAATGGCATGACAATAAAGCGCAGCACTGGAATGGCGGCGGAATGCATACCAGTCATGATTATGGTTTTGGTGCCGTTGATGCCCGCGCGGCTGTCCGCCTGGCTGAGTCTTGGATGACACAAAGCACTGCCGCCAACGAGTATGTTTACAGTGCCTCCAGTGGTAAGCTTGGAAAAACCTTGGCCGCCGGCAAAACGCTGACCTCATCGATTGCGATGCAAGCGGGGCTAAATATTGAACATATTGAAATCGATTTTGATGCCGATGTGGGTCGTCTTGGTGATCTGACGCTCAAACTGATCTCGCCTGATGGCACGCAGAGTGTATTACTTGATCGTCAGGGCAAAATCCCAACCGGTATGCCGGGCGCCAGTGCCAGCGATAAGGGCAGCAGTCAATCGGGCAGCTTCAGATATCGTTTTATGACCACCCATGATTTTGGTGAAAACTCAGCTGGTAACTGGACTTTGCAGATGACCAGTGAGAGCTCAGGTTTGCCGGTTACCTTAACATCCTGGTCGCTACGCTTGTACGGCAGTAAAAGCACGCCGGATAACACTTACTTTTACACCGATGAGTATGCTCAATTGGTCAGCAGTCAGGTTAATCGTGCCATACTGGATGATGCTGTTAATGGCGTCGTCGGCGGACGTAATACCCTTAATGCGGCTGCGGTTGCGAAAGATACGTCAGTTAACTTACTGACAGGCGTTGCTAGTATTGGTGGTCGCGAGTTGAATATCAACCGTCCGGCAGAAATCCACAATATCATTACTGGTGATGGCAATGATACCCTGGTAGCAGGGAAAATGGATGCCTTGCTTAATGGTGGTCGCGGGAATAATAGCTTGACGGGCGGTGAGGGAAAAGACTTCTTTGTCGTTCATCGTCGCGCTGCTGGCAGTGATGTGATCGGCAATTTCCAGGCTGTTCGTGGCGAGATCGTTAATCTGGTTGGATTTAGTGGCAAAAAATTTACTGATTTGCGGCTAACCCAACAAGGGGAGGATGTTAAGGTTGACTTGGGTGATAGGCAGAGTGTTACCTTAAAAAAACAGACCGTTGCAGGGCTTAGTGCGAACAACTTCAATTTCCAGCCCACTTTTGTTGCGCCAGCCGCTTATACCAGTAGCCATGCGACAGCGACCCAATCACAAGCAGGTCTGGGAACGGTGATCCTCAAAGGCGGTGGTGGTGGGATCAGTTTTAATCTTGATGGGCAGGGGCAGATGAAATTTAGTCTGGCTGGAACTATCTATAGTCGTGATAGTGCGGCATCAGATGTGTTTGTGGTAGAAGCCCAGCAGGGAGTTAATGATTATCAAAATGCATTAAGAGGATTTCGGCACGGTATTGATAAAATTGACTTGCGCCAAGTTGGCATCAGTGATTTTAGTCAACTGACGATTGTTAAAAATAATCGTGCAACCATCAATGAGATATCCCAGATCCATGGTGTTGATGTTATCTTAAAAGGCGCAACTGGCTCTGACTCTAATGTGAAGCTACTGTATCTTGATACGTTGGATGTCTCTCAGCTTGATGCCAACGATTTTCTTTTTGCTAAGCCGGCACCGGCTCGGGTAGCAACGGTAGAACCTGTGGTAGTGCCATCACCTGATAAGTTGACCGTTATCGCACAAGATCCACTGACAGCGAACACGTCTGAGCCGGAACAAGCAGATAGTGCGCGCAGGCGTAGAAGTATTGAGCCGCCTGCAACAGTTAACAGGCTGGAAAATGATTTTGCTGTGCAACCCATATCGCTATCGACTGACCTCTCGACTAGTTCTTATCATCAGGTGATAGATAGTGATGTTGAACACCTTGTTGAGTCCATGGCCTCATTTGAACCTTCAGAGTCTGATAGCGTCATGCTCAGTGTTGCTGGTGGACAATATAGGTTGCCGCCAGTGCTGTTCGCAAATGGACAATCGTCAATAAACATAAGAATGTAGCTTTCATTTTTATCGATGCTTAGTGCCATTGCCGTTTTTGTCGTAGGATTTTGGGATTTAATGGAGCGTCTCCTTGGGCTTTGACACTAGCAATATTTTAAAAATTGTTGTCGGTAATAGAGGTAAATTACTTGCGCTGTACGCAATATATAAAAAGGATATCGCATGCAGATAAAAGGTTTAATATTATTAGCAGTGGTAGCTGATTTTTTTGTTGCTTGTGTGGCTGAAAATGCAGCATATGGTACTGCTACCGGTTAGTTTAACCAGTACAACCAACAAAATGTAAATATCAACAGTGAGCGAGAAGGGTGTTTGTTAGCCGTAAATGCTGTTACTTGCTAGCTTGAACGTAACGACGAGTTACAAAGTGATAAGGTTACTTAAAGATGAACTGGGCACTCAAGTTTCTAACAGGGTATTGGCGTTGTCAGCTTCAATCTACCTGGTTGGAAACGTGGTGCCCGGAGGCGGAATCGAACCACCGACACGAGGATTTTCAATCCTCTGCTCTACCGACTGAGCTATCCGGGCAACGGGGCGCATTAAACCTTATTCCACCCAAGTCGTCAATGTATTTCCGGTAAAAAACGCTAAATTATGCTTATTTGCTGTTTTTTTGAACCAAAATAATGACTATCTTTTTTTACTTATTTTTTAATTTAAAGCATCATTCTTTCTGCACTTAGCCATCGTTAATATATCTTCTGCCAAGAGCTTGGCGATCAAAACATCTGCAATATTTCGCTTAACCAGTAATTTGCTCAGGCAACCTTCTAAAATCAGCTCCATTTGCTTAGCAACTTGTTCGCTGTCGTCTATATCTAGTTGCCTTAGTAGTTCGAGGCTAAAATTAAATGACAATTGTTTTTGCTGTTCACTCAGTTGATGAATAGGATGCTCTGGATTGGGAAAAATACTACAGGCTGCGATAAATAGGCAGCCAGGAAAGCGATTATCGGTAACTTTTTGGGCTAATTGGTTATAACGGGCTAATAGTTTTTCTTCCGGCGAAAGTTCGTCATTCAGTTGTAGCTGTCGTTGCCAGGTTGCAATCTGTTGACTATGGTAGCGTAAACAGTCATACAGTAGTGCTTCATCATTTGGCCAAAATTGACGCGACTGATTAACGTCAACGTTAAGTTTTTTTAGTAGAATCTCTATATTACCGCTAAGGCCCTGTTGTTCTAACAGTTGTAGTACTGAGTTCAGTACTTGCTCACGTTGCATGTTTATTTCCCTTGCCGTTGCGTAAGTTGTTCTAAATGCTGATAGAACATTTTGCTATTCATGAAACCATAA
Organism: Arsenophonus sp. aPb; assembly: GCF_029873475.1. Lineage (NCBI taxonomy): Bacteria > Pseudomonadati > Pseudomonadota > Gammaproteobacteria > Enterobacterales > Morganellaceae > Arsenophonus > Arsenophonus sp. aPb. Next base: position 2,774,331 of record NZ_CP123499.1, on the reverse strand, counting down.
ACCCGGGAATTGGGTAATTCGGTGCCCTTCTCATCATAAAAAATAATAGTGGGTAATCCATAGACATCCAGATATTGTAGAAGGGATTTTTGTTCAGCACTATTTTCTGTCACATTGGCTTGTAGTAATAACATATTATCCAGCTTACTTTTCACTTTAGGATCACTAAAGGTGTATTTTTCAAACTCCTTACAAGCGACACACCAGTCAGCATAAAAATCAAGCATAACAATTTTGCCACTATTATTACTGATTGCTTGTTTGATTTCCTGCCAATTTTTTACCTGGTTAAATTTTAAATCTAACGGATCTTGGGGTTGTGATATGGCAGACATTTGCCAAATTCCATTTTGTAGTGGTTGGGCTGCTATGATGGCTAATAGTAAAAATAACATCTGACCAATCCGTGCCCAGCCGCCATGTTTCTTAAGTAATAGAATCAGTGCCCATAGGCAGAATGAAGTAATTAATAAACTGGTTAACCGCAGACTCCAGATTTCGCCAAAAATTCGTTCGAGTAAGAAAATGGGTAATGCTAAGATCACAAAGCCAAAAGCTTCTTTGATATACTGCATCCAGGGACCGCTACGTGGAAGTAATCGATGGCCAAATAATATTATGCCAATGAGTGGCAGCCCCATACCTAATGCATAGAGGTAAAGTGTTAAACCGCCTATTAACATATCTCCGCTTTGGGCAATATAAAGCAAAATAGCACTGAGTGGCGCCGTGGTACAGGGAGAACAGATAAGTCCGGCCAGGGCGCCCATAATAAATACACCAAAATAAGATCCTCTTTTTTGGTGGTCGCTCCAATTAATCAGTTTTGTTTGCAATGAAGAGGGTAGCTGTAGGTTATAGAAACCAAACATGGAAAATGCCAGTAGAATAAACAGAGCAGAAATTATGATCAAAACATAAGGGTGCTGAAGCGCGGCTTGCAATGATAAACCAGCCGCTGCCACAATTAGCCCCAACAGGGTATAAGTGAGAGCCATTCCTTGCACATAACTAAAAGCTAACCAAAAGATTTTTATTACACTTTTCGGCCGTTGCTTACCTAATATAATACCTGAAATCAAAGGGTACATTGGTAAAACGCAGGGCGTAAACGCAACACCAATACCAAATAGTAGTGCCCATAAAGGTGAAAAGAGTTGTTCTGTTTTTTCGTGAGTCGTTTTTTTCGCTGACGCATTAGGGTTTGATTGAACAAATTTACTGCTGGCTGGCGATTTTTTTGTTGCAATGACGGAGCTAAGGGGAATAATTTTGGTTTCTGGTGGATAACAGTAGCCGGCCGCCGCACACCCCTGATATTTCACTTCAATACTGGCCTGGTCTGTGGCACGGATAATAGGAATGTTAATAACTAAATTATTATAATAAACAACGGTTTTACCAAAAAATTCATCTTCATGATATTTTCCTTTTGGTAATTGATATTTACCGAGCTTGGCATGGCTGGGCTGAAATTTGATCTGTTTTTGGTAGAGATAATAGCCGGGCTGTATTTGCCAATTCAATATCAATTTGTTTTCTTTTTGTTCAAAATCAAACAAGAAAGCTTGATCAGCAGAGAGCAAGCGATTCATTCCTCCGTTTTCAAAAATGGCATATGCTGTGGTTGATAAAAGGAATGTCCCACAAAGTAGTAGTAAGTAGCCTAAAACATGAAGACGTCTCTGCATAATAGATTTTAAAATAGGTGTTAAGTTTAAAATAAGATAATTATTGAACTATAACCTACTGTTTATGGATTGGAAAAGTTTTAGTGTCTAATTTTGCTTAAAGAATATTAATTATTACGATAAAAATTCAAGGACTTTAGGCCCTTGAATCGTATTTTAGTTAAGTTAAAGGATGATGCTACCAAACAAAAAGCCGAAAAGGACAGATAAGGAAACACCTATCGTGCCAGGAATAAAAAATGGATGATTAAACACAAAACGACCAATGCGCGTCGTACGGGTATCATCCATTTGAACGGCAGCCACTAAGGTTGGATAGGTTGGTAAAACGAACAGACCAGAAACCGCAGAAAAAGAGGCAATGGCGGTTAATGGACTGACGTTTAACGCTAATGCCATTGGCATTAACGCCTTAGCCGTTGCAGCTTGAGAATAGAGTAACGCAGAACAGATAAAAAATATCACCGCTAACATCCATGAATGATTATGAATAAGTTGGCCGGCAGTGGCTTTGATCCAGTCAATATTAGCTTGGACAAATGTGTCACCTAACCATGCTACGCCTAAAATACAGATACAGGCACTCATACCAGCTTTAAAGGTACTCGAATTTAAGATGGCTTCTGTTTTAACTTGGCAACTTAGGGTGATGAGGGTGGCTACACTTAACATAATAATCAGAATTGCATTGGTCGTATTCATTAGTGGTGTTTCAATTAGACCAAGACTGGGGCTATTAATCATGGCAAAAATAACCACACATATCACACCTAGCAGAAAAAATAATACCGACTTCTTCGCACCAGCTTTAATTTTTTTAGCCTGACAGCCCCTTAATTCTATTAATCCAGCGGCTAAACGTTGTTGATAAATTTGATCATCAGCAAGTTTAGAATCAAAGCACCAAGAAATAATGAATGACATCATTACAATAGCTAAAAAAGTTGCCGGTAATAGAATGGCTAGTAAGCTAATATAGCTAGTGGTATGACTAACCATAGCCGGATTTTCCATAATTGAGGCGATATAGACCACCGCAGCAGAAATAGGTGATGCGGTGATGCCAATTTGCGCCGCTACAACCGCTGTTGATAAGGGCCGACACGGTTTAATCCCATTTTCTTTAGCAACTTCAGCAATAACCGGTAATGTTGCTAATGAAATATTACCAGTACCGGCAAATAAAGTCAGAAAATAGGTAACGATTGGCGCTAAGATGGTAATGTATTTGGGGTTTTTACGCAGTAGTTTTTCTGTCTGATCAACTAAATAATCTAAACCGCCGGCAATTTGCATGGCAGAGATAGCCGCGATAACAGCCATAATAATTGAAATAACATCATAGGGTATGGTTCCTGGTTTTACGCCTAACATTGCCAGCATCAAAACACCAAGACCGCCAGCAAAGCCTATACCGATACTTCCTAGTCGTGCTCCCAGAAAGATGGCCAGCAGAACAATAATAAATTCTACGGCTAACATAATGTTTACTCCTTAATATAATTGATAATATTTTGTTTATTTTTTGTATAAACCGAAAGTAAAAGGCACGCTTCTTTGAGAGAGAGCGTGCCTTAAAAATTAAGACGAATTAATTTTTATAATTAACATGCTAATTTAATCATCATAGCGTTTCGCTTTATATTGAGGATTTTTTAGATTTTCAACAGAGAAAATATCGTCTAATTGCTCTTCTGTTAGTAAACCTCGCTCTAATACCACTTCTTTAACATTTTTACCTGTTTCAGCGCATATTTTTCCGACGATATCACCATTATGATGACCGATAAATGGATTAAGATAAGTAACAATGCCAATAGAATTAAAAACATATTTTTCGCAAATTTCTTTATTGACGGTAATACCTGTAATACATTTTTCCAGTAAATTACGGCAAGAATTATTCATTAATGAAATAGATTCAAAAATTGCTTGGCCGATTGCCGGCTCCATCACATTCAATTGCAATTGTCCTGCTTCTGCCGCGATAGTAACACACGTATCGTTGCCAATAACTTTGAAACAGGCTTGATTGACAACTTCGGGAATAACCGGATTGACCTTAGCTGGCATAATAGATGAACCTGCTTGCAGCTCAGGTAGATTTATCTCTTTTAAACCAGCACGCGGGCCGGAAGAGAGCAGGCGAAGATCATTACAAATTTTTGATAGCTTAACGGCTAAGCGTTTTAGCCCCGCATGCACTGTAATATAAGCACCGCAGTCGGAAGTTGCTTCAATTAAATCTTCTGCCGGAATGCAGGGCAATTCGGTTACTTCAGCTAATTTTTTTACCACTAATTCTTGATAACCGGCAGCGGTATTGACTCTGGTTCCGATTGCGGTGGCACCAAGATTAACTTCGAGTAATAATTCACTAGCGCGATGTAAATTTTTTATTTCTTCTTTTAATAATGTGGCAAATGCATGAAATTCTTGTCCTACAGTCATAGGAACCGCATCTTGTAATTGGGTGCGACCCATTTTAAGAATATCTTTAAATTGGTTGGCTTTTTGTTCGAAACCCTCTTGCAGTAGGGTAATTGATTTAATTAAATTAGTAATAGAGTTATAAACGGCAATTCGAAAACCGGTTGGATAGGCATCGTTGGTTGATTGGCTTTTATTTAAATGGTCATTGGGATCTAAATATTGGTAGTCACCTTTTTTATGCCCCATTAATTCAAGACCAATATTAGCCAGAACTTCGTTAGTATTCATATTTAAAGATGTACCGGCTCCCCCTTGAAAGACATCTACTGGAAACTGATCCATGCACCTGCCTTTATTTAAAATTTCGTCACAGGCATTAATAATTGCATCCGCTTGTTTTTGTGGAATGGTCTTTAATTCTTTATTTGCCATTGCCGCTGCTTTTTTTACCATTACCATTCCACGAATAAATTCGGGTACATGATTAATAGTTCGGTCGCTAATATAGAAATTCTCGATCGCACGCAATGTATGAATACCATAATAGGCTTCAGCAGGTACATCTCGTTTACCTAATAGGTCTTCTTCAGAACGGATACTTTTAGACATACAAACCTTCTTAAAATTAAATAGCGATTTACTAACTGAATATGTAATGTAATAGTAAAAATGAGATATATTAACGTCAGATTTGAAATTAATAACTAAGATTTTAATTATAACCGTGATATATATTCCGAAATAGTGGTACAGTCAAAATATGGAATACTATATGTGCATCTTAGTGAATTAAATATGATATGTGTGATCATATTCACATAACCCTTTAAAAACATTAAAATTTTTTATCATTGAAAAATATATGATAGATCTGCATCATATAAGTATTATCGGTTTAAAAAGCAAATATCGTGATATTGGTTTTTTGAAGACAATTTATCTTGCTAAGTCAAGAGGCTAGCGTTTTTTAGCAAATATTAGGAGAATTGTATGCGTTGGTTTCCATTCATACTTTTATGCCTGTTAATTTATATAGAAGCGGTTATTTTTGTTAGGGTTGCTGAGAGCATCGGTGTATTAACCACCTTAATATTAGTCGTTTTAACTTCATGCCTTGGCATTTCTTTAGTAAAAAGTCAGGGAATTAAGAACTTATTGTTAATACGTCAAAAATTAGCTGATGGTGAAAATCCGGCCGAGGAAATGATTAAGAATGTGGCCTTAGTAATTGCCGGTATTCTGTTAATTTTACCCGGTTTTTTTACTGATTTTTTAGGTTTGTTATTACTATTTCCTCCGATCCAAAAACTGATAGTCATGAAGCTTATGCCGCACATTCGTTTTTATTCTACCGGGGCAGCAAATGATAATTTTAACCGTTCTTCAAAAGGGCATACTTATGAAGGCGAGTTTGATAGAAAATCTGATTCTCCACCAAACAGCATTAAACATGAAGACAAATTTTCCAAAAAAGAAGATCATGATGATAAATGATACTTACGATTTTGTTTTTTTGACTAGAAAGAAAATATGAAAAATTTTTTGTATACCCCCTTGAACTGATTTTAATTGACCCCATTTCGTCAAACAGGGTACTGGTTTAATAAGACATACTAGTATCGTCCTTATTTACTTTATATGGATTTTATTTATAGGAGATCTATTAATGAAGATACGTCCATTGCATGATCGGGTTATCATCAAGCGCGAAGAAGTTGAAGCTAAATCTGCTGGTGGCATTGTGCTGACTGGCTCTGCTGCTAGTAAATCAACTCGAGGCAAAGTGCTGGCTGTTGGTAACGGTCGCATCTTAGAAAACGGTGAAAATAAACCATTAGATGTGAAAGTTGGCGATATTGTTATTTTTAACGACGGCTATGGCGTGAAGACAGAAAAGATTGATAACGACGAAGTATTGATTATGTCAGAAAGCGATATTCTGGCAATTGTTGAAAAATAATTTCTCGCTTAGATCTTCAGAATGAATGAATTTAAAGGAAAGAAACAATGGCAGCTAAAGACGTAAAATTTGGTATTGACGCACGCACAAAAATGCTTCGTGGAGTGAACATTCTTGCTGATGCAGTTAAAGTTACTTTAGGCCCGAAAGGTCGGAATGTCGTTCTGGATAAATCTTTCGGCGCACCGGCGATTACTAAAGATGGTGTGTCTGTTGCGCGTGAAATCGAATTAGAAGATAAATTCGAAAATATGGGCGCCCAGATGGTAAAAGAAGTTGCTTCTAAGGCGAATGATGCGGCAGGTGACGGCACAACAACTGCAACAGTTCTTGCTCAATCTATTGTTAGCGAAGGTTTAAAAGCAGTTGCTGCTGGTATGAACCCAATGGATTTAAAACGCGGTATTGATAAAGCGGTTTCTGCGGCAGTTGAAGAATTGAAAAAATTATCTAAACCTTGTGCGGATAATAAAGAGATTGAACAAGTCGGTACGATTTCAGCTAACTCTGATAAAACCGTCGGTGAATTAATTGCTAAAGCAATGAAAGCAGTTGGCAAAGAAGGTGTTATTACCGTTGAAGAAGGTTCCGGTTTAGAAGACGAACTGGCTACTGTTGAAGGTATGCAATTTGATCGTGGTTATTTGTCTCCTTATTTTATTAATAAGCCAGATATGGGTTCTGCCGAATTAGAAAATCCCTATATCCTATTAGTAGATAAGAAAGTTTCTAATATTCGTGAATTATTACCTGTATTGGAAGCTGTTGCTAAAGCAGGCAAACCATTGTTGATTATTGCTGAAGATGTTGAAGGTGAAGCCCTGGCAACATTGGTAGTAAACAATCTACGTGGTATTGTAAAAGTTGCTGCGGTAAAAGCTCCCGGTTTTGGTGATCGCCGTAAAGCCATGTTGCAGGATATTGCTATTCTAACCAAGGCGACTGTTATCTCTGAAGAGATCGGTATGGAGTTGGAGAAAGCAACGCTAGAAAATTTAGGTCAAGCGAAACGCATTGTCATTAACAAAGATACTACCACTATCATTGATGGTGTTGGTGAAAAAAGCGAGATTGATGCCCGCGCCAAACAAATAGCACAACAACGTGATGAAGCAACTTCTGATTACGATCGGGAAAAATTGCAAGAGCGTATTGCCAAGCTGTCAGGCGGTGTTGCTGTGATTAAAGTGGGTGCCGCAACTGAAGTTGCAATGAAAGAGAAACGTGCTCGTGTTGATGATGCGTTGCATGCAACTCGTGCTGCAGTAGAGGAAGGTGTTGTTGCTGGTGGCGGTGTTGCTCTAGTTCGTGTTGCCGCTGCATTAGATAAGTTGAAAGGTGACAACGAAGATCAAAAAGTTGGTATTGATATCGCACTACGCGCGATGGAAGCCCCTATGCGTCAAATTGTTGAGAATGCGGGTGAAGAGCCAGCTGTAGTTGTTAACAATGTTAAACAAGGTAAAGGTAACTACGGTTATAATGCTTCAACGGAAGAGTATGGCGACATGCTTGACATGGGTATCCTGGATCCAACTAAGGTTACTCGTTCGGCTTTACAATTTGCTGCATCAATTGCCGGTCTTATGATCACAACTGAAGCTATGGTGACTGATTTACCAAAAGAAGATAAAGCTGATCTAGGTGCTGCTGCAGGTATGGGCGGTATGGGTGGTATGGGTGGCATGATGTAAGGTGTTAAGAGCCTAACATCGTTATCCTTATCACGAAAAGAACCCTGAGTTTAACTTTTGACTCAGGGTTTTTTATTATCAAATTTTTATCTGTTTGCTATTTAATTTCATTAAGAGTTTGCTATCGATTGATTAATTGCTTTCAGTCTATTTTTCACATAAGTTGATTTAATTTTGCGATAATATGATTTAACCGAATATATTTACTAGAATAGGGTAAAATATTGTTAAGACGATGGTACAGAATATAGATGGTCAAACTATTTGGCTGGATATTGGGTTGTTATTGATAATAAGCTTAATTTGGCAGAAAAATTCGGTAATGTAAGGGTTGATATTAATATATGGCTAAAAGTAAATGAGGAACAACATGCGAATTAAAGTATTGCTCGGTGTCACAGTATTAGTCTTGGCTGGCTGTTCGACAACCAATAAAATTACAACTGCGGGTGAAAAAGTTCGTTTTGTTAATGCCCAGCCTGGAAGTGAATGTCAGCATTTAGGGTTGGTTACAGGCACACAAAGTAATTGGCTTAGTGGCGTAAATAATGAGTCTAGTTCACTGCGTGGTGCAGCAAATGATTTACGTAATAAAGCTGCTGAGATGGGAGGAAATGTTATTTATGGAGCCAATAGCCCAACTGAAACGTTACTCTCAAGTTTTATTCCTACTGATAGTAAAATGATTGGACAAGTTTATAAGTGTCCATAACGCATGCTAAGCATGATCCTGAATAATATAGGGTCATGCGTTTAAGCCTTTAGCTAAATGGTTATTGTAATTGTAAATCAATCGGTGTTTTACTCAGTTTGCCACCTATTTCTCTGGTTAATCTCGGTACCAGATAACCTGAAATACGCGTAAGCAATTCTTTCATTATGATACGAGCCTCTTCATCCGTTACCATAAAATGGGCGGCACCTTGGACTTTATCTAATAAATGTAAATAATAAGGTAGTATTCCATTTTCAAACAGTTTATTACTTAATTTAGCTAGACAGTCAGCACTATCATTAATGCCGCGCAACAGTACACTTTGGTTTAATAAGGTAACATTTACCTGTTTTAACTGTTCCATTGCACGGCTAAACTCGCTATCAATTTCGTTAGCGTGGTTGATATGAGTAACCATAATAACCTGTAGTCGAGAAATATTGAAACGCTGGCAAAGTGTGGTGGTAATACGTGCAGGAATAACCACTGGTAATCGGCTATGGATCCTAAGCCGTTTGATATGAGGAATAGTTTCTAACTGTGATATCAACCAATCTAACTCATGATCTTTTGCCATCAAAGGATCGCCACCTGAAAAGATAACTTCATTAAGCTCAGTATGCCGTTGAATATAATTTAATGCCGTCTGCCAGTTTTGTTTGTTGCCTTTATTTTCTTCATACGGAAAGTGACGTCGGAAGCAGTAGCGGCAATTAATGGCACAGCCTCCTTTCACTAATAGTAGGACGCGATCCTGATATTTGTGCAATAGTCCAGGAATTGGACTATGGTGTTCATTTAATGGGTCAGCTGAAAATGTTGGTGTAAGATTAAATTCAGATTTTAAAGTAATAACTTGCCGTAAAAGAGGATCATTAGCATCACCGATCCGCATTTTTGCGATGAAAGGGTGGGGCACACGTAGTGGAAATAAAGCACGAGCGGCACTGCCGGCACGCAATTCCGGGTTATTTTGTAGTGACAGTAATTGTAGCAATTCGTCAGGATCAGTGACAGCTTCTGCAAGTTGTTGTAGCCAGACTTCTCTGGCGGGGCTTTTTTGAGTTACAATATTAAACATTTTTTGGCTATGCCATTTTTACTTAAAAAATTTAGAGGATTTCCATGGCTACCTATAGTACCAATGAATTTCGCTCAGGTCTTAAAATCATGTTAGATGGCGAGCCTTGTGCAATTGTTGAAAGCGAATTTGTCAAACCAGGCAAAGGGCAAGCATTTGCTCGCGTACGGATCCGTAAATTAATTTCTAATAAGTTATTAGAAAAAACATTTAAGTCAACTGATTCTGTCGAAAGTGCTGATGTTATGGATCTGAACTTGACCTATCTATACAATGATGGCGAGTTTTGGCATTTTATGAATAATGAGACGTTTGAGCAACTAGCTGCTGATGAAAAAGCGGTCGGTGACAATGCAAAATGGTTAATTGATCAAGCCGATTGCGTTGTTACATTATGGAATGGACAGCCTATTACTATCACGCCACCAAATTTTGTTGAACTGGCAGTGGTTGATACCGATCCAGGTTTAAAGGGGGATACAGCAGGTACGGGCGGAAAACCAGCAACATTAAGTACAGGCGCAGTGGTAAAAGTTCCGCTATTTGTGCAAATTGGTGAGGTAATTAAAGTTGATACCCGCTCCGGTGAATATGTTTCCCGTGTGAAATAATATTTAGCTCATCTACCACTTTTAGTTGTAGGGTGTTTGTTAACAACCAATAGCGTGATAGAACCGTTATTTTTTATTGCTAATAATAGCCTGAAAATTTCAGGCTATTTTTGTTTTAGTGATATTTTCTATTATCTTAATTATTGGTTTGTCTATTTGCTATTAGCCATTAATAAGCATGGGTTTAGATATTAATAATTCGCTGTGAATTAACGACCACATTCTCATTATTTATTGTTATTGCTAGGTAGGGCGTTTCACAGCTGGTTGGGGTAGCTGATTTTAGTGCGGTTAAAATCGTTCTGATTGAAAACAATGCTAATATCACCACCGTGATCATAAAGAAAATAGTTAATCCTGCATCCACGCGATTATTAAAAACCAATTGCACTAATTGAGATTGGCTGTAGTGGGGCGGAATATTGCCGCTATTGATTAGCGACTGAAATTTGTTGGCAATAGCCAAAAAACCGATACTACTGTTTTTACTAAATATTTTCTCCCAACCAGCTGTCATGGTACAAATGATAAGCCAACAAGTAGGTAATAGAGTTACCCAAGCATAGATGTGTCGTTTCATTTTAAATAAAACGACGGTACAGAGCATTAACGCCATACTTGCTAACATTTGATTGGCTATACCGAACAGTGGCCATAATGTATTAATACCGCCTAATGGATCGACTACGCCTTGGTAAAGAAAATATCCCCACGCTAATACACAAAGAATGGTGGCAATAATATTGGCAGGTAATGAATCTGTTCTTTTCAGTGCTGGTGATATAACACCTAATAAATCTTGCAGCATAAAGCGCGCCGCTCTTGTTCCTGCATCGACAGCGGTTAAAATGAATAACGCTTCGAACAGAATCGCGAAATGATACCAGAAGGAGACATTAAGTATACCGCTAAATGCACTATGTAGTATATAAGCTATTCCGACAGCCAGGGTTGGTGCACCGCCTGCCCGTGAAATGATAGATTGTTCTCCAACTTCATTGGCAATGTTGGTTAAGGTTTCTGGTGTAATATGAAATCCCCAGCTACTGATTATTTGCGCTGCGGAAGCCACTACGTCCGTGGTACCAACAGGCGCTAACATTAACATTGGACTATTCATCGCAAAATAGACAGCTGGATCGATGATACAAGCCGCGATTAATGCCATGATAGCGACAAACGACTCCATTAGCATACCACCATATCCAATCAAACAAGCCTGATTTTCATTGGCTAACATTTTTGGTGTGGTACCTGATGCAATCAAAGCATGAAAACCCGAAACGGCGCCACAGGCAATGGTAATAAAGAGGAAAGGAAATAGTTCACCAGACCATACTGGCCCATTGCCATCAATGAACTGGGTTAGTGCGGGCATTTGTAACGTAGGGCGATTAATGATAATACTGATAGCCAGCCCAATAATGGTTCCAATTTTTAAGAAAGTTGATAAATAATCTCGCGGCGCCAATAGTAACCAGACTGGTAATACTGCCGAGATAAAGCCGTAAATGATCAATAACCAGGTTAGCTGAATACCATCGAAATCGAAATAATAGGCCCAACTTTCACTTTTAGTCACCCATTCACCTGAAAGAATAGCAAAGATTAACAAAGTAAAACCAATAATTGAAATTTCACCAATATGCCCAGGACGGATATAACGGTTGTATACCCCCATAAAAATGGCTAGTGGGATGGTAAAGGCCACAGTGTAAGTTCCCCATGGGCTATGGATTAAGGCTTTTACGACAATCATCGCTAGAACAGCAAGAATAATCACCATAATCATGAAGCAGGCAATAAGAACTGTGATCCCTGCGATATTGCCCATTTCTGTTTTTACCAGTTCACCAAGTGAACGCCCATCACGGCGAGCAGAAACAAACAGCACCATAAAATCCTGTACGGCACCAGCAAAAACAACGCCAGCCAATATCCATAGCATACCAGGCAAGTAGCCCATTTGTGCAGCAAGTACTGGTCCAACTAACGGGCCAGCTCCGGCAATGGCGGCGAAATGGTGACCAAATAAGATTTTTTTATCCGTAGGCACATAATCTAAGCCATCATTATAACGCACAGCGGGTGTCATACGCGTTGGATCGATGCGAAGAACGTGATTGGCGATATAGCGCCCATAGTAACGATAGGCAATTATGTAGATACAAACTGCGGCAATAACAATCCATAATGCATTAATTTGCTCACCTCGATTGAGGGCAATATAACCCAATGAAAAGGCACCCAGCAGAGCAAAAATAATCAAGCTTAGCGGTTTAATAACGTTATTCATATTAGCTCCATCTAATGATGTTATTAGTAAAAAAGCGATGATCGCCATTTTTATAATCTATTTTGCTTAAAGCTCAACTTGCTGAAACGTGCTAACCGATGATATGTAACAATTATTTTGCATAATTGTTAATTTGATCACTTTCTACTATGTGTAAAACAGGCGAGTTGTATCGTTTTTTATTTGTAACTAATAATTATTTTCTGTAAAAGGGGATAATTAATAATAATTAATTTTTCAATGTTTAAATGGACTATTTATTCTGCTTTATTAATTTAGATTGAGCGGAATTAAATAACATTTTTTTATTTTATTTAATAAATAATGAGAATAACGCTAAATAAAAGCGGTGAGTAAAGAAGTTATTTATCGATAAGAGGTATTGTTTAGTGCATCAACTTGCTATTTTCCACCAAAAAGTATCATCACTTTTTAATCATATTGGTCTGGAGCCAATAGAAAAAACATCCAAACAGGAAGCTTTTAGTTTAACTATTGATAATAATTTTCGCTTTTATCTGGGGTTAATCAACCAGTTTGATTGGTATATTTTTACTGATTTAGGTCATATAAATGAATTAACGCAAAAAAATATTACCCTGCTATCTTTATTGCATTTTAATAATTTGACCCAGCTACGTTGGCAACCCGTTGCCGCACTTAATCAAGAACAACATCTTATATTATGGGTGAGACTGCCTTTATATGAGATCAACGAGTATGAAATTGTTGATATTTTTGAATTATTACTTGAAAAATCAGAACAATGTGTAGCTGAAAAAATAATAGATTAACTTAAAAGTAAGGGTTTTACCATGCCTAATATTTCACCGATTTATAGTAATATAACACCGAATATCAATTATGCTTCAGATGAGGCATCGAGCGGCCAAGCTGGGACACAAAAAACTGATTATCAAGGGCGTAATATTGTAAAAGACAGCGAATCGTCGTCTGTTTTATTACGGCACAAGCCCCATCTTGATACTGAAACGGATCCAGACAGTAATAAAACTCGACGTCATGGTGGTCTTAATTTTAAGATTGATGAAACACCACCTGAACTTGCACCAAAACCTACTGCGGTAAAAAATAAGTTAATCGAGCCCCCGCAGCTTTCTCGTCAACCAACGTTAGGCACAAAAGACACGCTGGATATACCAGCACAAAAATGGGTTGCTAAATTACGACCTGGTGAAGTTAATACATTGATGTCATCGACGTCGGTAAGCACAATTAGCAATGACGATAGCAATCTCGCTAGCCAAAAAAATAATAAGCTTTGGTTGGCTAAAGCAACGCCAGTTGAAGCGCCGGATGGTAATATATTGCCCGCTAATCGTGTGCAGATTGGCGGCAAAAATGTAGCAATGATTAGTGAATATCCTAAAGCGGAGTATTTAGAAAGTTACTTTAAAATGCTAGCTGATAATCAAACGCCAATACTGGTTGTATTGGCACCAAATAAGGACATTGAAGCTAAAGGTTTACCTGAATATTTTAAACAAAATGGCCAATATGGTAGTGTGTCGGTTCAGCTTAATGAACAGTCTAAAGATAGATCGTTGGGTAAATTTTGCTGTGATATGTATGAAATAGAAATTAAGCAAGGTAACTGTTCATATCAACTGCCTATTATTCATATTAATAATGGGTTAGGAAAAAATACCATCGATAATGAAGGATTAAAAGTTATTGTTGATTGTATTAATCAAACAAGCCAAGAATATTCAAGCGAGCTTTACCAAAAAAATAGTCAAGCAGTATATGATCCCAATAAAGTATTACCAGTAATACACAGTACTAAAGGATATGAAAGTGCCGCTTTTCTGGTTGCCGCAACTGAAGTAGCTAAACCTGGCAATAAATTGAGTTCAGAAGAGATTGTTAGTGAAATAAAAAATTCAACTAGCGCAAAAATATTAAATCATGCATCACAGTTGCAATTACTTAAGCAATTTGAAAAAGCAGCGGGCAATTACACTGGAGAGAAAAGATCATCTGCTAGGATGGATGAAGATACAACTAAATTAGAAAATACAATAGATACAAATATGCTACCGGCAAAATTAAAGAGAATGTTAAGTGATCCAGAGGTACCTGTAGCGGCATTACCACTACGTACATTGTCGGTAGAAGAGCAACAGAAAGCCACTACATTAGCTGAAGATTTATTTCAACGCTTAACGGATGAATTTAGTGATGCCAAACTAGACAAATCACAATATATTCAGAAGGTTGAGAATCAACGATTTGGCAATATCTGGACCGCAAAAGCAACAGCTGTGACCGCCCCAAATGGTCAGTTGCTAGCCGCTAATCGGGTACAAATTGCGGGTCAGAATGTTGCTATTGCTTGCCAATATCCAAAACCTGCATCACTGCAAGATTATTTTAAGATGTTGGTGGCTAATCGGACACCTGCATTAGTTGTATTGGCATCAGACAACGATATTAATCCACAATCAGGCGTGGGATTACCCGAATATTTTAGAAAAGACAACCAATATGGTGATGTTGGCGTGACGGTAATTGATAAAGGTGAGGGTAAATTGGCTGACGAATTGGATTATCATGAATATTTATTGCATGTCACCGATAAAGGTCAAAATATTAAAGTCACTGTCACTATCCCTGTTATTCATGTTTCTAATTGGCCGGATCTAACGGCTTCGGGTAATGAAGGATTAAAAGAATTAGCCGAGCATGTTAATACAGTTGTTGATAAAAAAATTAATTTTTATAAAGAAAAAGGAAGCAGCGCGATAAATGATGAAAATAAATTATTACCAGTAATGCATTGTCGAGCTGGCGTTGGGCGTACC
The DNA here is from genome assembly GCF_029873475.1 of Arsenophonus sp. aPb. Classification (NCBI taxonomy): domain Bacteria; kingdom Pseudomonadati; phylum Pseudomonadota; class Gammaproteobacteria; order Enterobacterales; family Morganellaceae; genus Arsenophonus; species Arsenophonus sp. aPb. Next base: position 2,759,025 of record NZ_CP123499.1, on the reverse strand, counting down.
GGTCAACTACTTGCCACCATGGAATTATTAAAACCAGAAAGTCAACAAAGTTTAGAGAGTATTGTTAGAGATATGCGCACGACACGTGATAGGAAAATGGTTCAAACCATTGCGCAAATGCAAACACTGGCTGTGTTGGCTGAACAATTAAATAAACCAATCTCAGATTCATAAGTTTTGAGGATGATTTTAGGTTATTAATATAATTTATTAAGTAATAATAGTTGTTATTCTTTTCCTGAAAATTGCCTGTACATATGTTGTTGCTGGTTTGTTTTTAGTCTCCTTCAATAGCGGTTAAGTACAGGCCTGTTTTTTTGTTGCCACCGCAGTTTTTGTATAAATTCAATATTGTTAATTATTGATAACGTTACGATAAATATGTTGGATAAAGCAAATCGTTCTGCCGTAAAAAGATTAATGCGTATTTCATCTATGCTTTTTATGCTTTAGTGTTCTAAAATTTATTTTCTTATCCAGCCTTACCGCTGCCATTTTCAATATGACAAGAGCATTTTTCGCCTATAACAAGCCATTACTGTAGGTTATGGCCATCAATTTTATATAAGTAAAATATTAAACTAGGTTAAAATAACCAATTAACACCAAGTAATTGATTGATGAAATATTATTATGTTAATTAATATGATCGTTTTTTGTTTTCATTGATAAATTGTTTCAAATATTATTTATTTGTTAAATTTTTATATGGAATTAATAATGACAATCATAAATCACGCTCCCACATCGCCAATCTGGATGACATCGATATTAGACAATAAAAAAGAGAGCGAAACGAAAGTAGATCAAGCAAATGTAGCGAGTTATCCGGTACATTTAATAGATAACAGGCAAGAAGAGAAAAGTAAACCTTTAACTTGGTGGCCAAATAATAATGATAACGCTATTTTTAGTAATCAATCTCTTGATAATCAAAAAATCAACTTATCAATAACAAATAACGAATTTTATAATATTGCCCATGATGAACAAAATCGACTTTTACGTTTACTGTTAATTAAAGAGGGCATAATCAATTATGATAAGAAGGCTATGCCAGCAGGTGAATTAGTCAATTATGTTATTAATTATCTTGCGCGCTATAAAAATGATAATAGCAAAATATCTGAGCTTGCCCGATTACTATTAGAACCGCTTGGTCAATATGGATCTGGTCAGAATGAACAAATCACACCTATCCATCAACAAGCCGTCATTACTAATTGGTTACAGCAAGTGGTATTTAATATGCCTGCTGATAGTTGGTTGTTAAAAAAAATTTGTGATATCAAATCACAGCAGCATTCTCTATTACATCATGACAATTTGAAACAAGGGTTATTCAATCAACTCAACTGCCATATTGAAGCTAACCAACTGTCTGCCAACGTTGGCGATTATTATCAGCAACAGGTATTAAGCCGCATTATGCCAACATTGATGTTGCAACCTAAAAATTCTTATGAACAGCAAAGATTGCAAAACATGATGATTAATCAGCCGGAATGGGGGTATCTGCATGCAGGAACGGCATTATTAAGCGAAAGTGGCGCTGATTTTAACAGCATGAGCCTGGATCAGATTATTGATATCGGTATGTGGCTAGAAACTATGTTGTTGGAGGAAAAACTACCTGCTGAATATGTTCAATATTTCAAATTACCCGCCTTGATCCATAGTGTATTAAAAAATAACTATCAACAAATCACGGATGAGATTGATAAAGCGAAAATGCTTTCGATATATCATATTTACTTTGAGCATTTAACGCAGCATAGCAAAAATAACCCTTTTATCCAATTCGTTCAACGTGCTAATCACTGGAAAAGTCGGCCGGAACTGGCTCGCCAACAATTGAAGGAGCATAATATTGAGCAAACATGGTTAAATAACTATTTGTATAAAAACAGCGATGTTGAATATCAAGACAAACAGGGTAAGACGGTAAAAATACCCAATATAGATACGGTTTTTAATAATCAAAATCAACAGCTTGCGGATATTTCTAGGCAAATAGAGCAGGTTGTTTTATCACAGGTTTTTAACTCTTTCAATGAAGCAGAGCAGCAATTTATTCAACAGGCTCAAATTTACCTAGTAAAAGCTGAGTTTAATGCACAGGGTAGCCTACGAAGTATTCCACTGGCGCCACCGGCAAGGCAAGCAATGGTGGCTTCAGGTGGATTAATTACGCGTGTTCCTGACTCAATTGATATGTTTAAATGTATTTTTAATGGAGAAGAACGTATTTATGCATTGCAAAAGCAAGCAAATACAGAGATAGGACGCTATCAGCTATATCGGGTCGATTATGATAAAAAAGCCATCCTCGATCTATTTCCTCACGATCATAAAATTCGTGACGATGATGATTACCAATTAAGACTGCATGTTGATTCTTTGCTAAAACAGGCGGATGAGAAACCACAAGTTTTACTCAGCAGCTTATCGACATTACATCGCAATAGGCTGGCTGAAAAACTGCAACAGGAAGGTTATCAGCCAACTACCCATCAAAAAGTGGATACTTTTTTCTTACATCTTATACCTTTCTACACAACGATTATTGAAGCGCAAAAAGGTAATACCGGCCAAGCGGTTGGCGCTGCCTTATTTGATGTTACCTCTTTTTTCCCTTTTCTCGCCAAAGCGGCACAAATTAGCAATCGATTTAGTATTGCGGTAGGGGAGGCAGCCGTTAATGGTGTTCAAACTGCATTAAAGCAGGCGACACTCCGCCAGTCATTACATCAAGGTGCTAAGCAATTACTTAAATCAGGTATTCCTCATGTAGCAAATAGTTTGCCTGCCAATGTTTTTGCTGAATTAGGCACTGCTTTTTTGCGTAGTGCCGATCCGGGATTTGAGTTGTTGGCATCGGGTGGCTTAAAAGGGATTCATGCTTTAAAAAAAGTGGCAAAGCAGAGCCAACAGCAAGTGAGTGGATTAACTCAATTAGTCGAAGCGCTGGAAAAAAAAGCAAATGATTTTCCAGTGGCTCATAGTGAGCAATTTAAAATAGAAACAGCTTACCACCCTGCGCGGTTAAAAGAAGTGCCAGTCACTAAGATTGGTCGGCAACGGGGTAAAGATATTTACGCACAGGTCTATCCAGAAACTGGGCAGCCATTTGGCAGGAAGTATTTGCGTGATACTGCAGGTAATTTGGAGTTAGCACCGGTTCCAATAGGAGAAAGACTTTATCAACTAAAAATCCAAGGGTTGGGGGGTAAGGGCGCAAAAATGGGTGCTAAAAAATTAGCAGCTCAATCAAATACAGTTCAGTTAGAGCAAATATCCTTTAATGATTTGAAAGAGTTATTACTAACACGACAAGAAAATACGATTATCGATTTATCCAGCAAGAATTTGAATAATATGGATTTTTCCACGCTTTTTGCTGAAAAAATCGATCTCACTTTCGTTAATTTTACCGATGCTAACTTATCCGGCAGCAACCTATCAAACCTTAATCTAACTAACGCGACGCTACAACAAGCATCTATAAGTGGCGCTAATTTGCATCGCGTCAACTTAAATAACGCTAATTTGATAAGCGTTGATCTCTATAGGGCGATTTTAAATGATGCGAAGTTAAATAATGCAAACTTGTTAAGAGCTAATTTAAAAGAAACTAATCTGGTGAATGCTGATTTAATCAATGCTGACTTAACTCAAGCGACTTTGAGGCATACTAATTTAATGGATGCTAAGTTGGACCGTGCAGATTTGACTCAAACTGATTTAAGCCATGCTAATTTGCAACAAGTATCTATTCATGGTACTAACTTCTCTGGCGCTATTTTGGATAATACGATTGATAATTTTACCCTTTCTTTGCCTAGTAAATGGAATGAGCATAATCTAGAGTTTGAGCTTAATCATTTTAACCCTCAAGGGGGAAGCATTCTAACCAGTATTGATAGTATTGATGATAAGTATAGCCAACTAAAAACCAAGTTGGCGTTGCAAGTCATTCATTCTATTGAGCACTCAAACGTCAATCTTACCAATGTGACGCCATCACTATTAAATATTTTTAGCAAAGCGCTATTCATAAAAAATCCAGAAATCAATAATTTTGTCGATAAACTAATAGAAAATTATTTAAAAAAACCTTCACTGCAATTAATTAGTAAGTTAGAAGCGCATCCAACAATGATCCCTGCGTTTCTCAATTATTTTGATCGGCAACCCTATCTGATGGAGTTAGCTAAATATAATGATGCTTTTATCCAAACGCTCATAGCGACCAAAACGCAAGGTGCTGATTCTATTAAGATCACTGCAAACAGCTTATATAAAAAATATTTACATTTGCCTTACATTCAACAACAACTCCAACATGCAGAAATTAAAGGGCTGTTCGGTGATCAGGCCGATAATGGAGATTGGACAAAAACAGAGGCTGCCAATTATCTGTTATTGTCGCCAACAAAAGCAGGCAGAGTATTAATTGTTTCTGAAAGGGATCTGACTCAAATGTTACATCCCAATTTGCACACAAATTGGAATAATATTTTTCTTTTTCAGAATGGTAAGCGTTTATCTCCGACAGAATACAGTTTGAGCCAATGTTATAATCAAGACTTTCCACTATTTTCCCATCTATTCACCCATAATGGTTCTGACGCGTTAATGAAGAAAAGACCGATTAGTTTCAAGTCAGGGAAAATTGTACAAAAAGAAACGAATGGCGCTTTATATACTCGGGCCGCACAATATATTGAATATAACAATGAATTATTTCGAGTAAAAAATCCTTTTTATAGTAATTATGTGGCAGCTGAAGAAGTGATTATGGGTGGTATTTTCAGTATGACAGGATTAGATGCTCCCAGAATGCTTTTGTGTAATGATTGCGATGATTTTTTTATTTTTAATAAGCAAACGAGAGGCGATTTTCAAGATGGCAAAAATTTATCCAGCTTTGCTTGTGTTGCATCTCAAGTTGAACCAAGTTTCAAAGACTTAGGTGATTTTTTGCTAGATGAAAAAATGATGGTTGATATAATTAAAAAATCAGCAATAGAAGAATTATTGTTAGATAGCTATATAAAAAAAAGAATTGTTAGCTATCAGTCTTTGAGAGAGATATTTAATAAGGCCGATTGCGAATTAACAAATATCCTACAAAAATATCCTAATAAAAGCTATTTAGATAAGCCTGATGTATTAGCTCAAATAAAAAATAAAAATTTAATAAAATTTTCGATGTTAGAGGAAATGAATAAACTGCTACCGCAAAAATTGCGCGATGAACAACTAAAACATTTTTTCGTATCACGATTATTAAATAATTGGGATTATTTAAATTTTGCATTCTGTAATTTTGGCTATTTCATTGATAAGCGTATTCATCCGACAGAATTTAAAGGTATGACGGTAGATTTCGGCGCTTCTGGAACTTTAGGTTTTGGAGGGCTTGCCAAAAATGAAAGCTATCAACGAGCTATGCAGGGTGCTCGCCCAGAAAATACCTTGGCTTCGACTAGCCTATTTACGGAAAAAGATGCTACTTTTTCCAATAATCTTCCCGATTCATTAACAGGTATTAGCTCAATTCCTCGTAGTCGTCCTTTGTTATCAACAATTAGAGGACAAGTTGCGGTAGAAAATAATATCTTTGAAGCGAAAGATTTCAATAATTTCAACAAAGAGTTAATGCCTGCTTTAGAGGTGGCTTATCGGCTCCAGGTATTACCAGATCATGCAATAGAAGACTATCTTCATGAAAACTGGTTAATGGGAGAAAAGGATTTTCCTTATCGTGATAAAGATAGCAAATACAATATCGATACTGCAAAAATCATAGCCATAATAAAAGATAGGAAACGATCTTTTATTCACTACTTTGGGCAAGATAAAATTAAGCATTGGGAACAAAATAATACATTGCAAGCTGCAAAAATAAGAATTGAGATTGCAGATAGTCTAAAGCGTTTAATGAATAAAATATATACTATTCAACCCCTATCAGTGGCTAGCCAGACGGTTTAATTAAGTGGATAAAATACCAGTCCTGGTACCCGACTGCAGCAGACTTCTATAGCGTTTAACTAAAGTGACAAGCTGCCAGGGGCAGTGTTGTGATTGCCCTGGTGGATAAATAACAATAATTTATTATCCTGAATGCGACAAAACTAAGCAAGTTGGCTAATATTTATGACACTCTTGCAGAAGATAGTAACAGAAATAGAACATCAAATTTTAATTAAATAAACTAATCTTCAATGGCAATTAAGTAATCATACATAATGTTGAAGTTATAATATTGCCTGGTTATAATTTTTTCAGTTTCATCTGTTGCTCAGGACGACCTGAGAAATAGCATTTTATTGGGGACGACCCCGAGTGATTAGGAGGAATCATGGCCTGGTTGGTTTTATTGGTAGCCGGTTTACTTGAAATTGTTTGGGCAATAGGATTGAAATATACCCAAGGATTTACCCGATTAACCCCCAGTATTATAACTTTAGTTGCCATGTTGTTCAGTATAGGGTTATTAGCTTATGCAATGAAAACCTTACCTGCCGGTACAGCATATGCTATTTGGACAGGTATTGGTGCGCTTGGTACGGCGACCATTGGGATTATTTTTCTTGGTGAATCGGCAAGTTTATTCCGCTTATTAAGCTTGGGGTTAATTTTTGCTGGGATAATTGGCTTAAAACTAGCGAATTAAATTTTAAGCTATTTATTATAGACAAATTTCTATTTTTTATGGCGTATTAATATGGGGCATAAATGTTTATTTATGCCTTATTATTTAGCGCTAAATTTTGCTATTCGTAATCAAGATTTATCTAAAATAAGCTATGAGCTGAATTAGCTGAGGTAAATTTTTTCTATTTTAGAACACTTAAAAGAATGGCAATGAACGCAATGTTTGCTATGAAAATAAAGGCGGTGTTTTTTTTGATTTGTAGCCACCAAATTTTGTTAGCGTTACGATTAATGTCATAATTGAAGCTTTGATTCATGGTGATATTAAATTAAAAATCAGTCAATAGAGCCCAATTAAATAAATACTTGTTTATTAGGTTTTTTTATTTGCCTGTGTATTTAAATTGTAATAAATAACTGGAAAAATCTGTAGTAACTCCTATAAGAATAATAGAGAACAATGTTTTCCACGCTTAATTAAGCTACATTAGGAGATTTATTATGATTCGTCCATTAAGTTTATTTTCAGATTTAAGAAATGATTTGTTTTCAGACAGATTTAATAAAATAGATAAGTTATTTAGTCACTTAACGGGTGTTAAACCATTAGCATTACCCAGTGAATCTTACAATTTAAAGAAAATTGATGATAAACATTATGAACTAATAATCAGTGTGCCAGGTTTCACTGAAAATGATTTAGATGTTTCGTTTTCTGATGGGCAATTATTTATTGTTGGTGATCATAAAGAAGAAACACCAAAAAAAGGCGAATGGCTTCATCAGGGTATTTCTCACAGATCGTTTTCTGCTCAATATTCGTTAGGTAAAAATGCCAAAATTCAAAGTGCTGAATTATATGATGGTTTACTTAAAATTTTTCTAGAATATGAAATTCCTAAAGATGAGAAGGTAAAAAAAATTGCGATTAAAAAAGGTAAGAAAAATGAGCCTAAAAAATTAAAAGCAACAAAAAAACCTTCAGTGTCTAAAAAAACAAAAATAGCTAAATAATTTGCTGGCAATTAAACATTAGATAATTAACGTAAGCTGGAAAAAATAAAAGCCTCACTAATATTAGCTTGAGGCTTTTATTTTTTTATTGTTGCAATATTGGAATCAATATAAATTCTTTCTTTCAACACTAACAATTTTTTTTAGTAGTAAAATCTAATGCATTGTAAGTTACAAGCTTGTAATAAAAATTTCAGCGCTGAAATAATAAAATAAAAGTTTAGTAGGAAGTGTATTATGAATAAAATTCTTGTTTTAAAATCCAGCATCATGGGAAATAATTCTCAAACAAATTCCTTGATTGATACTTTTCTGACGAAAAGACAATTAAAAGGATTACAAGATGAAGTTACAATACGTGACTTAGCCACGCTTAATCTTCCGGTATTGGATAATGAACTGTTTAATTCGATGCGAGGAGCGAGTAATTTCAGTGAAAAAGCCTTTAATGCTGTCGCACTATCAGATAAATTGATAGCTGAACTAAAAGGGAGTGACATGGTTGTTATTGGAGCACCTATGTATAATTTGAATGTGCCAACCCAGTTGAAAAATTGGTTTGATCTTGTTACTCGTGCAGGCGTTACATTTAAATATACTGAAACTTATCCTATGGGATTAGTTGAAGGTGTGCGTGCAGTTATTGTCAGTTCTCGTGGTGGTATCCATTTGGGACAACCGACGGATGCAGTAACGCCTTATCTGAAATCGGTTTTAGGATTGATTGGTATCACTGATGTGGAGTTTATTTATGCCGAAGGGATGGATATGAAACCCCATGGAAAAGAACAGGGAATTGCCAATGCTAATGCAAAAATCGCTAGTCTTATAGCCTAAGCATGATGATGTACTTACTGGCATGTAAAATGCTAGTAAGTACAAATCTGCTCAGTTTGGCGCAGCTATTTTTTCCATATAAGCGGGTAAATCATTAACTAAAGTATCAACAATGAGCCGGACTTTACGCGAAAGGTAAGGCGTTTTTGGCCATACCGCATAAATAGAGAAAGTTATTTCGCCAGCATGAGGCATAATTTCTTTCAGACGCCCGTCGATCAGTTCTTTTCTAACTAACCAGTCAGGAAGCCAGGCAATACCTGCATCTGAAATAATCGCATCTTTTATTGCTTGCATATCATCCATCATTAATCTTGTTTTCGGTCTGAATTCGTATATACCACCGTTATCGTCTTTGAGGCGCCATTTTTGTATTCGATTTGAATGGCTATAAGCGACAGCGAAATGTTGTGCCAATTCTATAATTGTATGTGGTTCACCCATCTGAGCAAGATAAGAGGGGGAAGCGCAAATTGTCATACGGTGTTTGCCAATTTTTCTAGCAACGAGATTACTGCTATCAGGCAGTGTGCCAATATAGATTGATAAGTCAATTCCTTCTTCGATAAGATCAATAATACGATCGTTAAATGACATTTCTAGTTCTAGTTTGGGGTACTGTTTTATTAAAGAAATGAGTAGTGGAGCGATACATAAATGACCAAATAAAACCGGCATGGAGAGCCTAAATTTACCACAAGTTTCAAGCTTACCGCTGTTAAGGATGTCTTCTATCTTTTCTATCTCATCGAGAGCACGTCGGCAATATTCATAATATAGTGTTCCTTCCTCAGTTAAACTTTGTGTGCGGGTTGTCCTATGAAATAGGGTGATACCCAGTCTTGCTTCTAATTGAGCAATTTTTTTTGCTACCGATGAGCGCGTTAGATGTAATTTTTCCGCTGTTTGAGAGAAGCTGTTAGCTTCAGCAGCAGCAACAAATACCGGAAGACTATTTAGTACACTTTTCATTGGATTATTGCCATTCAGACATAAAATTATCTTTATAAATAATAGACAGAAACATTAATTGTTAGAAATAAAATAAGATTTAGTAAATTTAATGATGCTTAAAGCAGGAGAGGATTTTTATTATGCTTAATATGAATTAAATGTTGTGGTTAATAGTGTTAAATATTTTTAAACAGAAATAAAAAACTAATCCTTTGATTTAACATATTTATTTTAGCTAATAAAAAGTAATCCCCAACAACTAGACTATATTTAAAACTGTGCTTTTTATCAAGAATTCAAAAAGTTCGATTTTATAAAATGTTATTTTAATTTTAGGAATGATATTAATGATAAGTTTATCTCATATATCTGGCTTAGTATTGGGTGGGTTACTTGGTTTTATTATGCAACGAGGACGTTTTTGTTTAGCCGGCGGATTAAGGGATTTCTATTTATTCCGTGATGGTCAAATGATAATTGCTATTTTAATCGTTATTTCTATTCAGAGTGTCGGGTTATTTGGGTTGCAAAGTCTAGGATTAGTCATACTCCCTTATGCCAAATTTTTATGGTTAGCAACCATTGTTGGTGGCATTCTATTTGGTAGTGGAATGGCATTGGCCGGATCTTGTTCTACGGGTGCCTATTATCGAACAGCTGAAGGTTTAGTTGGTAGTATCATTGCTGTTGTTGGCTTTATCCTATCCAGTTGGTTTGTGCGTTTACCGAGCAGTAAATCTTTTTTTTCACCGATTACTTCCCAGATATTAGATAGTGGAACAATTACGCAAACTTTTCATGTATCACCCTATGTAATTATGCTTATTTTAATATCACTAACAATCTATTTAGCCATTAGACATATCAAACAGTGGAAATTTATCAATGTAGCAAAAATAACAGCAAAAAAGACAGGAATTAGCCATCTATTATTTGAAGCGCGTTGGCATCCATTTATTACGGCAATGTTAGTAGGAATCATTGCATTACTAGCTTGGCCGGCAAGTTTATCTGCTGGCCGGATTGGCGGGCTTGGTATTAGCGGGCCCAGCGCGCAATTATTTTCATTATTGATTGACGGGAATTTAAAATTTTTTGACTGGGGCGGCTATTTATTAACCGGGCTTTTGTTGGGTTCATTTATTGCAGCAAAGGGAAGTCAAGAGTTCAGATTTAGAAACCCAGGTTGGACCACAATGATAAAAAGTTTTATTGGTGGTTTATTAATGGGCATTGGTAGCGGTTTGGCAGGTGGCTGCATGCTAGGTAATACATTGGTTAATACCGCTTGGTTTGCATGGCAAGGTTGGGTGTTTATTCCTTGTATTATTTTTGGTAGTTGGCTGATTAGCTATTTTACTATGATCCATCCATGGCAAATAAAATCATAGAGATTATCGATTATGAGTGAAATTCAACTAGATACTAGGGGAAAGTTATGCCCATATCCATTGATTCAAGTGCAAAAAGCGATAGAGTTAATGATAAATGGTGATATTTTAATTATTAAATATGATTGTGCTCAAGCGACAGAAAATATTCCGAAGTGGGCTGCCAAGTCAGGTCATGAAGTGATTGATTTTCAACAAACTGGCAACGCCCAATGGCAAATTAGCATTAAAAAAGGTAAATAAGATAATTAAATTGAATGAATAGGGTTATTCAATACAGACTTCAGGTTGGTAGGATAGAGTGCTTAGTAAGTTAAGTCATGCTATTGATTAACAATCCGGCTAGGAATGAACGAACTCCGTCCCTGGCATGGATTTTCCTACACTCAATTTTGGGAATTTCGGTTTATAGTAACCCGCTTAATTGTCCCCGTTATTGAGACAGAGTCTGTCGCATTTGATCTTGGATAACATTTTTTATTATGGGGAAGGCTGCAATCAGTATCAGCAGTTGTCGGAGATATTGGATTTGAAATTTCAGTCGCGTTACTCTGCTCTTCCGTTGGCTCAACATCGGTAATTTGGCTGGATATTGACACTGTACTCATTGAAATAGCACTGGTGCCAAGCAGAATTATGAAAATAAATAGTTTAGATAATAGTTTCATTACGTTTTCCTCCTCAGTTAATAAGAATGATAATTATTATTAAATAATAGGTTAATATTTGACCATTGCAATAAATTAACTAAGTGATATTTATTAGTAATAATATTTTATAGCTTGATTGCTATTATATCGGCTTATTTTGCTGTACTGAATATAATTCATGTAAAGACAATCTATCACTTTAAAAAATTATCTTGTAATAACCAGGTATTGAATATAAAGATATGCACATTACTTGGTTGAATTATATTTTTATCTAATTTAAATAAGATATTATTTGTTATTTTCATTTAAAAATAAGATAGTTAAATATAAGTATTTGTATATTAATTATAATCATATAAAGTTAAGCAGCGTTTTTTAATTAATCTATAATCAGATTTATTTTACTAGTAGATTGTGGTTTTAGGATACTTATATTATATATGAGTAGTAGCTTAAGTATGAAAACATGCTAAGTAGTTTATAATTTTAATCAAAGATTTATTAATAATAAAAAAGTATCTATATTATAAACAATAATCTGTTACATTAATTTGAGATCATTAATATTTATTTTTTTAGTTTTCACTAAATATTATAAGATAAATACCTCTTCTTTATTAATTTTAATGAAGAGGTATTTATTAATTAAACGCTTTATTTGTATTGCTAGATTATGCTTTACAATAAGCCTTTTGTAACATTCGCTTTTTCTAACTCTTCTGTTATTTCTGCATTATCAGTTACTGTTGCAGCAGTACTTGCAGCCCCTCCAACAGCGGCCTTAGCAGTCTCTATACTTGTCTTAATAGCATCAGCACCAGTATTAGTAGCGGTATTTACAGCATCAGCCGCAGTATCAGTGGCTTTATTAACAAAATCAGCACTAGTATTAGTAGCGGTATTTACAGCATCAGCGGCAGTATCAGTGGCTTTATTAACAAAATCAGCACCAGTATGAGTAGCGGTATTTACAGCATCAGCCGCAGTATCAGTGGCTTTATTAACAAAATCAGCGCCAGTATTAGTAGCGGTATTTACAGCATCAGCGGCAGTATCAGTGGCTTTATTAACAAAATCAGCACCAGTATTAGTAGCTGTATTTACAGTATCAGCACTAGTATTAGCCACTTTTTCTGCTGTTTCTAAAACTTTATCTAAGCCAGCGATTGGGAGGCCAAAACCGCCTATTGGGCTAGCCATAGCTGACATATAACTAAATGTTAAAACAGAAGCGATAGCAACGCGTTTTATAAATAATTTCATTAGTCACCTCAATTAATAGTTATGTAACGATATTAATAATAGACGCTTATTTTAACCTTTCAATAACATTTTTTTAACTTAATCTGAGTTCTACGCAATAGTATCATTAATAAAGCAACTGCAACTATTCAAAAGAAACCATCTCTTATATCGCTACATTTTGGATGACAGTATTATTTTTCTAAAAGATATAATCATATTTGTAATAATCTAATTTTTAGCTTTACGGTAGCAAGTTGCATAAGAAAAAAGTTTAGTCAGTAGCAATTGCTATATAAGGAACAATAAATTATTGATGATCTTGATGATATAGTGTCCATTCTTCGATACTAACACCGTTAGCTAGGTGGCAATAACCGACTTCGCCTTTAACTGTCTTGACAATGTTAATTTTGCCCCCTTTTTTAATACAATAAACTGAGGCAGGATTTGCCACGCCGATGGTTTTGGTGGGTGACAATGATTCTGTTGCATTAGTACATCCGACAAGATAAATATATGTTAATAGTAATAGTATCTTTTTCATAGATTTTTACTCAACCAAGTAGTGAACAAACAGACTAATTATAGTGTATGAATTTTTTTATTATATTTTTAAAATAAAATATATTGCTATATTTTTTATGATAAAAATAATTTAAAGCACTAGATTAAATAATTGATTTTATATTTGTACTAATTGTTTTTTCCAAAAAATTTTTATTTTACTTAATTGAAAAATAAATTAATTTTAGATAAGGATTTATTTTTTATTAAAAGTAGTTTGTGCAACACTAGCAAAAATATGATATAAAATTTTTAAATTTGTATATGTGAATTTGAATTTTTATATGTTTCAAATAAATTTAATCAAAATTATAAAATAAAAGGATATTTATGAATAATAATCAATTATTTTCAACAGGTGTTATTTTTTATAAAGGAAAAAATTATACTGGTGATGGTTTTTTATATAGAGAATCTAATGAAGAGTATCGCCTTTCTAGAGAACTGAATGATAAATTTAATTCTGTCAGAGTTGGTAGACTTTCACAAGTTCAAGGATGGAAAGATTATGCAGCTAATAATGCCCCTGGTAACATAACAAAAACTTGGCAATATGATACTCCTGATCTATCAGAGATAGAAGGCTTATCAAGATTTACCGTATTTCCTAAGTATACCGATATATTAGCGATACAACTTAATAATAATACAGGTAACAATAATGTATTTTATCAGCTTGTGTTTAACATTTCTTTTATATGTAATCCAATACATATTAAAGCAAATACAGACTATGAATGTATTGGTTCCTTTCCACAAGATGGCAATTTATATAATGCTAATATTGCTATTATTAGTAACCAAAATAGACCAGCTATTCGTGGGCAAGTAAGTTTTACATATAATATGTCGACTAGTGAAATTGAGATAATGACATGTAATCAAAATTTTCCACCAATGCTGTCATTTCAAAAAGCAGAAAGAAATAGATTTCAACTAAATATTAATAATAATTAATGTGATTTTTTCTCACGATAAATGAAATTATTTTGATCTGACAGAAATATTAATTGGTTATGTAATATCTGTCAGATCGAATTTAATTTCTTAAAGCGAAAAAAGCTAACATAAAGATATACTCAAATTTATTAATGTTAACCTGCATTATATTAATACTTAAACCTGGCAGGTTCTTTATTACCCATTTCTTTAAGAATAATGTTGGTATATTCTACAACCGCACCTCTGTCATGATTATTATCCTCGTCAGGAAGCATTGTTAACGCATGAACGATTTCGTGCATAAATGCACGGATTAAACTAAACAGGGCATAATTACCATTTTCAAGTTGGTAATCCTCATTAAATCGCGAACAATTTGCAGGATCAGTAGTAAGGGATATAATTTTTTTACCATTTTCAGCTTTTATCTCTTCTGCAGTAACGGTGGTGCTAAAGGCATCTTGAGTTGATAGATACCATTTGTCCCCATTGCAAAGATTGGTATCATAAGCATAATTAAATAATCGCCGAAAAGTTAGACTTTTGTTATAGGCTGTGGTCATGATAGTGGATAGTTCTTTGTGGCATAACTGGTATTGGTTTTCATCTGATTCTGATTCAATTTTTTTATTAGATAAAAATAGTGATGTTACCTGCTCCGATGCATGTAGTTTATCGCTATTGGTTGCAATCTTGTCATGTGACTTTCTTGTTGGGGATGGATCCGTTGATTGTATTTTTAAATCGGGATATTTATCAGCTAAATCTTCATCGTTATTATTAGATGGTTGAGTATATAGTGGAGAATAGGATATTTTATTATTAAAATCAATTGGCAACATATTTAAAATTAACTCTCTAACGACAATTATGGTTATTTCTGTTTATTATAATTCTATTAAGATTATTTTTTTTATGCTAATAAATTTCAATTTTTATTATAGTTTCGCAGGGTTCATAAAAAAATAACGCGTAATAATCAATAAACAGAGAGCTTATTTTTAAAGCTCTCTGTTTGTTTAATAAACTATAAATTGATCGCA
Organism: Arsenophonus sp. aPb; assembly: GCF_029873475.1. Classification (NCBI taxonomy): domain Bacteria; kingdom Pseudomonadati; phylum Pseudomonadota; class Gammaproteobacteria; order Enterobacterales; family Morganellaceae; genus Arsenophonus; species Arsenophonus sp. aPb. The sequence continues at coordinate 2,743,716 of NZ_CP123499.1, read as the reverse complement.
AATTTATTGGATGTTCTTTACTGAAATAATTTTTGCTAATTAATCAAATATAGCATGAGTGTACTTCTTTTATGGGCTTAGTATCATATCCTACATGCTGAATATAAATTGTGGTTATGTTATTTTTAGTTAATTTTTTCTTTAACTTATTAAAAAAATTATTTTTAGATTTAATCGGTGGTTCAATAACTTTAAAATAATTACCAGGTAGTGCGATAATTTCTTTTAACCCATTAAAGTCTTTTTTGTTAAATTTATTATTTTTGTCCTGAACAAGAAGAGTATAAGCAGCAAAATCAATCTTACCAACGCGAAATTGTAGTTCTTCGCCAGCTTTATTAGCGATTGTTAATTGAAATATAATTTTCTTATCGTTTTGGCTACCATTTTGCATAGCGAAGTATTGTGCAACATTTCTGTTTGAAGAAAAAAAAGCAAATGCATAATTTTGTAGGTAACCGGTATCTTGTATTTTTTGAAATTCGGCGCCGGGTATAGATAACCCTCTATATAATACAGACGCTGTTGTTGGGGTAAATTTGTCCATTTGTGTGGCGACAATACGAATTTCATTTTTAGCAATCGCTTCTTGTTGTTGCCAACCATTATTTTTCGCCTGTTCAGGGTAGAATGATGTGTTGCGTAAGGTACCACTAAGACCATCTGGTGATTGAAATAATATTCTAATATTTTCTTGGTTGTAAGTACCGATTGAAATATCTTTTTTTACTTGTCTATCCATTCGCCTATCAATCGAACTTTCAATAATAGGTTTTTCTTCTGATACAAAGTACTTAGGTAGAATAGGGGCTTGCTCATTAGGATCTTTCAATGTTGCTGGGTTATTTTTAACTATGTTAAATGAATTTAGTCTATCCATTATTTCTCCTGTGTTAGTATGTCACTTATGGTGGCTCCGTAGAGGTGATAGTGCAATGCTGAAGTAACAGATTTCTTGGTAAAAGTAAGGTTAGTTTTGTAGTTTATGCTATTGGTATAATTTATTACTAACAGAAAAATAAATTATGCAATCGACAATTTTCTTGTCTGCGTAATAACTAGTATTAAATTTTTCCGTCTGATTTATCTATTTTTCCATTTAATCATTAAAAAGTGATTTGATAATTAGGTAGGAAAAGATGAAATAGATTTTATTTACTGTGACTAACAAAGTAATTCAATAATACTTAATTTGGAAAATTTATAAGTAAAAATAGTATGTGATTAAGCTATGGATATTAATAGTATTACTACTTCATATAAAATATACTAATTTTTGTTTGCTAGTGTTTTTATCAGCAAATTTAGTAAAGTTACATTATATATTTTTCTGATAATTAGGATATAAGGAAATAAACTTCTTTATATCCTTCGAATGAGTAATATTAGAGAAAATAGTTTTATTGTATAGTTTCCTCCCAGTTCTGTTCAATACTATTTTCATCGGTATTAGAGCTTTTGACCAGAATTGTTTGATTATTTTCTGTTAGGTAGCATTTGGTATAATCGATATCAACCGAACAGGGTAGACCATTTTCTTTATTTTCCCAATGTTTAATTTCAACTTGAGCTTTAATTGTGTACGAACTAAATATAATAAAAGAAAAAATAGTAAATTTTACAAGTAACTGTTTCATAATTTATCCTTATCATTGTTATAGAAAACGATATCTAATAGTAGACCATTTTTAACTAAATTAATAATATAATTATCTTGTAAATAAAATAATAATTTTTGATAAGGTTACGGAGTAAAATAAAGAAAAATGAGTGATAACTAGTTTCAAAATAACATATTTACTATAATGTTAAAATTATTTAGTAGATTATATCATTTTTAGCATAAGAAATTATATAAGATATATAAGATATATAAGATTTAATTTTTTACGAATATCGTATCATAAACACTGACTATTAATATATCTTTCTTATTAAAAAGGATTTTATTATGCAGAATAACACTAATCCTATGTTTAATAATAATAAATTTAAATTGGGTATTTTTTCTATTAATTGCTCTGGTGGCTTAGCCATGACAACAGTAAAAGAAAGTTGGCTAAATTCCTGGGAAAATAATCTTAAAATAGCTCAACTTGCTGATAAAGCAGGTATAGAGTTTTTATTACCTGTTGCTCGATGGTTAGGTTATGAAAAAGGATCATCTTTTCATGCTAATGTATTAGAGCCAACAGTATTGGCTTCTGCGTTATTGGCATCGACAAACAATATTGCCATATTTACTACAGTACACACTTCTTTTCATCATCCTGTGGTTGTTGCAAAGCAGCTAACAACAATAGATCATATTGGTCATGGTCGGGCAGGTTTAAATGTGGTATGCGGTTGGAATACCATTGAATATGAAGCACTTGGGGTAAAATTCTGGCAACAACATGAAGAGCGTTATCGCTATAGTCGCGAATGGTTCGATATAATTAAAAATTTGTGGTGGCGAAAAGAACCATTTGACTGGCATGGTCAATTTTTTACATTAAAGGACATTTATAGTTTTCCATTACCATTACAAAAAAAAATACCAATATTAAATGCAGCAGGTTCTAATGAAGGCAAGCATTTTGCTATTTGTAATGCGGATTATTTATTTACTTCGATGATGAATATGGAGCATTTACAAAAAAATATTACGGAATTAAAAGAACAAGCAAAGTTACAAAATAGAAAGACTCCTCTTGGTTTATTGACATTCTGTTATGTGGTTTGCCGTCAAACGCGTAAAGAAGCCGAAGAATATTTGCGCTATTACTCACAAGAAAAGGCAGATTGGCAAGCCGTTGATAAAATTATTAATTTAGCATTTAATAATACGCACTCATTCCCAAAAGAGCAATTGTTTTCAGTTCGAAATCGTTTTTCTGCCGGCTATGGTGGTTATCCGTTGGTAGGTTCACCTGACGATATTAGTAGCAATATCGTAGCGCTTTATAATGCTGGATTGTCTGGTGCAGCATTATCTTTTGTTAATTATCTGGACGAGTTTCCTTATTTTAGAGATGAAGTTTTACCACGTTTAGAAAAACAAGGATTAAGAGAAAGTTATAAATATTAATATAATAGAGTAATCACGGACTTTAGTCCTCTGCTCTTATATTGACCAGATATTTGCAATCATTAGGTTCATTAATACTCTATGAAATTTTACTAAATTTATTTTTATTCTTATTATGTTGTCTAAATAAAATAATTATTAATATTAAAATATAATAAAGATATTAAAATCAATTTATCTAACTTTAAAATATAAATAATAAATAAAAAGATATTAATTTAAAAATGAAAGGGTTAATAGATAATATTCTATTATTCATCATTTAATGATAATTTTATATTTTTTTTAGTATTTTATAACTATAGGAAAATAATATATATGACAGAGTTTTCTAATCGATTAGATAACAAAAATAAATTTAAACTGGGTCTTTTTGCAATAAATTGTGCTAGTGGTTTGGCGGTGACAAAAGTCAACGAACGTTGGCGTAATTCATGGGAAAATAACCTTAAAATAGCCCAACTTGCTGATGAGGCCGGGCTTGAATATTTATTACCATTAGGTCGCTGGATGGGATATGATGGAGAAACGCATTTTCATAGTAATGTTTTAGAATCAATAAGTTGGGCTTCTGCATTATTAGCTGCTACGCGGCGAATCGGGGTAATTTCCACTATCCATACTTCTTTGCATAATCCTGTTATTCTAGCAAAGCAGTTAGCGACGATGGATCATATAGGTGGTGGTCGTGTTGGGTTAAATATGGTATGTGGCTGGAATAGACAGGAATATGAAGCATTAGGTGGAGAGTTATTTTTTAGTCATCAAGATCGTTATCATCACGCTCAGGAATGGCTTGATATAATAAGAAAATTATGGCAAACCGAGACCCCTTTTGATTGGAATAGTAAATTTTTTAAATTTAAAAAGGTATATAGCGTTCCATTGCCACTACAAAAGAATATTCCTATTTTTAATGGAGCAGGTTCTACCCTTGGTAAAGATTTTGCTATTCGAAACGTAGATTATTTATTTATGTTAACATTAGATTTAAATCAATTGCGACAAGATATTATATCAATAAAAAAACAAGAAAAATTACAAAAGAGAAAAAAACCGCTTAATTTTATATCTTATTCCTATGTTGTTTGTCGGCCAACGTATAAAGAAGCAGAAGAGTATCTTCATTATTATTCACAGGAAAATGCAGATTGGGAAGCGGTAGATCATATTATTAAATTATTGGCAAACAATTCGAAAGTTGTTCCAATAGAAGAATTTAATTTGTATCGTTCTAAATTTCCAGCCGGTCATGGGGGTTATCCTTTGGTCGGGACACCGGATGACATCGTCAATGGAATAGAACAACTCTACAATGCGGGTTTATCAGGTACAGCTTTAACATTTGTTAATTATCTCGATGAGTTTCCTTATTTTAAAGATGAAGTACTGCCACGTATAGAAAAATGTGGATTAAGAGAACATTTGGCTTTGTAATGGAAAAATTTTTTATCTAAAATAGATATCATTTGTATCAAAAAATTAATAAATTTTTAATTCTTTATTTTATATTTCTTTAATTAATAACTGCGTATTTTTTTACTTTTTAGCTTTAAATTGTTTTTAATAAATGCTGGTGCACATCATTGATATGATTAATGCTACCAGCAAAGTATTATTTAAACATTGACAAGTGTATCTTGCCAGTTTTTACTATCTAAAGTAATTCTTGCTATAGGATGCGGAGTATATTCTTGTGACGGCAGCCAAGTATTATACTTATCATCTATTACTGGTTTAAAGATATATCCATAAATAAAACCATCTAGGTCAGTAGCCAAATAATTAATATCTGCATTAACAACTAATTCGACATCAAAGTAATTAACCTGCTTCGTCTCTTGTTCACATATTTCAATTTACTTCATTGTAATTCTCCTTAGATATATTATGCATAGTGTTTTATAAAATTTTTATTTTGGCTAAATAGGTTGTTTTATATCTACCTTTATTGAACAGTAACTCTTTTTTATTATCAATATCACATTTATATATTATTTTTTTTGTTAGTTTTTTTTGTAAAGTTTGAATTTTTTAACATAAAAAATAATCCATTTACTCAGTTTGATTTTGTAATGTTATTACATCATTCATACCAATGAATATGATATTGACTCCATAATTTTTTAATTATATAAATCTTCTATTATTATTATATTCTATATTTATTAAAAGTTATTTTATAAGTTAATTTTTGAAAAAAATTATGATAAATATAATTTAATTTTTTAATAAATAATAGAAACTATCTTAGCTAAACAATAAAATTGCTATGATTTTTATGTTTGTCTGTTTACTTTTATTCTATGTAAACTTAACATTATTATTAATAATAATTAACCAATTCTATATGTTATTATAAAAGGATACTAGCGGGTTTTTCTTATTTACTATTTTATCATTGATTTAAACTAACTTTTTTCTACTGCTATAACACTTGGCCGATTAATTGTCATAGTTTGTCAGAGATATTAATGTTTTTATACTTTATATCCTAGTTATTCTTACAATAGTTTCCTTCGTGATTAGTGCAGCTAAACGCGCAATTAGTACTGTTTAAATTGCAATCTAGTAACAAACACGCCTTTTTACTTTCAACCATCTTATCACCATTTAGAAATACATTCATTTAGCTGGGTACATGAATGTTTTCACCTTTAAAGTTGATCTTAAAACCTCATCCCTTTAGCGCATGTCATTTGCATAGTTGCCTGTATCGCTTGCCGTGGCTTTGATGAAACAATCGAAATATTAGTAGCTTACAGCGCTCAGGGATGAGTTTCTCTATCCTTTTAAAGGCTAAAACAGATATATCTTTAGTCAGATTTTTTTGTTTTTTCAGGATGGGGATATACTTCTTTTTTATCGCCATTGAAACATCTAGGGCCTTTGGTAGGATCTTCCCAGCAAATATCAACGGCATTTTTTTCATTTGGCCTATTAATAAACGAGGATGATACTCTGATATATTCTCCGTTACCCTTTGGAATAAGAATAGTGTTTTTTAGTGAGGAATCTTTTGCTATAGCTATAAAACTAAATCCTAGAACAGCAGTAATAGAAAGGAGCTTACATAATGGTTTCATAATTTATCCTCCAACAATAAATGAAAATCACAATTAGCAACATACAATAAATTAACATCTAATGAACATTCTTTAATAAATGAATTAAAATTAAATCAATAACATTTCTAGTGAATCCATAATGGATGAGGTAAAATTCATAGGATTAATGGCTAGCTACGAGCACAATTATCTTTGGTTCAGAGGCTAGCTTAACACCGTAGAAATATGGTATTTGCATCTATATAACAGTCAAAAAGATTTAACAATTGAAAATTAATTTGCTTGGCTGATGGCTTTATCCTCTGCGCCATTTATCATACCATCTAAAATTTTTAAACGATTATTTACTGCTTCACTTCTTTGGAGTTCGCAATTCTCTATTAACCAATCAATTTTGGCTTTTTCTTCTGCAGGCGATAAATTATCCACCTTCGTGTCGTAGCACTCTGCTGGTTTATTGCCAGCATTAGCCTCAGAAATTAAGTTGAACGCTAAGATCAAAATGTTAGCAAATAGATAACATAATAATTTCATAAATTATTCTCCAAAGTTAAATGCAACTTGGAATATATTAGTTCATTATTTTAACATTTCAATAACATTGACGAGAAAATAATTTCAAGTTAATTATTGGTATTTGTAAAAGGGGATGAAAGTAACATGTAAAATGATGGTTTCTGTCTATTTGCTTAGCGCATTAGCTATTTAATTACAACTAGTTATTTTTAAACATTATTTTCAATATAGTAGAAAAAAACTAAGCTATCTTGTTATATCAATATTTTTAAATAGAAAATTAATCTAATAAATTTTAGTGTTTTTTACGAGCTTCGGAACAATCTTATATGATGTAAAGTTATTGTTAAATTTATTATTTGCATTTTATAATGAAATTTTCCTGTAATTACAATTGTAACTCTAATTTAAGGGGCAAATATGTTAAAAATTAAATTATTTATTTTATTTTCGTTTGTTTTTATCAATATGCCAGTTTTTGCTGATCCTCCTCAAAATAAACTACCTACTGGTAGAGACTGTACTGCGCTTCTATCGTCTGATACTAGATCACAAATAAATCCTAATGTAGATTTGGGCTTATGTGATCCATTCAATGCACGTAAATCGAACTTACCTCATAAAGTTTAATTTTACTTACTTTATTACAATCATTGTAAATAATACATATTTTATTATATGTATTATTTTTAGTTTTATTTTCAATAAATAAAAAAATTAAGGTCTACTGGCGTGAATAATACATTTAGCAAGTTTTTGTGGATTATTAAATAATACCTCATGGCTACCAGGTAATGTAGTAAAACGATAAAAATTAAGACGGTTACTAAATTTAGGATCCAACCATATTCACCCACAGGCAGAGCATTGTCTGTTGAGGCGTATATTATGCTACGAGGAATAGTTAAAGATTCAAATGTTTTCAACGGAACTTTATTGTATTGGCTGGCAGCGCAACTTGGGGTTAAAAAATTATCATAAACCTGTTTTGCTTTTTCTAATTCTGCATCACCAATAAATAATTCTCTAAAAATATCAAAAGGTAAGATTATTTTTTTATCAATTGTAATTTTTTGCCAAATCTTATGATAGCTAGGAGGAAGTGTATCGAAAAGCGATTCTCCATCACGTAAAATAAATGCATTATGAAAAACCAAACGTTTTATACGGGGTGCTTCTATTTCCGCTAGGCGTTGAACAATAGTGCCACCAAAACTGTGACCTAACACAACAAGATCTTTCAAATCATGTTGCCTTACATATTCAACGATAGAATCGACACAATCAGCATGGCTGGTACTAAAATCTGCCTGTAAACCATGGCCTGCGATGGTTGGAGTATGAACATCTAAACCTTGATTACGTAATATTTTGGCAACATCATCCCAAGCACGTCCATCATGCCAGGAACCATGTATTAAAAGATAAGTATATTGCATAATATATTGATCTTATAGTTAAAGTTGAATGTAATTAATAATTTTTGATTCAAAAATTATATTTTCTTTTCCATATAGAGATAAGCAATACAGCATTAGCATGATGTTATAGCAGAATACCCTGCTTTAAAATTAACAATTTGTTAGCGATAAGTTTATTTTATATCTTGGTGTCATGTCCTTGCTTGATTGCAGCATTTTCCTTTATCCTGTTGTTGTACTCGTTTGCTGGTTTCAGCACTGATAGCAAATGACTTTTCTAAGTCAATGCCTATATAAAGAAGCTAGCTTTTTGTTTATTCTGCTTTAGCCGTTAAATTTTAATTTCCGATCTATTTGAAGTTATTGCCAGTGCTTAACGGTATGAGATAGAACCATCTAGAGTTTGACGTTACGCTAGGTATAAGAGAGTCATTTGATAGCAATCTTCATTAAATGGTTGTTACTAACCAGGAATATTATTTAGAAGCAATAAAAAACCATATCAAAACAGCGAAAAATGCACGATAACACAACTAACCCAAAATTAACGCCAGGCAACGAATTAACCGCATCTACCGGCAATATTAACCACCACCGTTTTAGCGTGGCACTGATGCTTGATAGGATCAGTGATTAATAAAAATCAAGTAGTTACGAATTTGTGGTGTGCTATTGGTGTGCTGATGTGTGAAATTATTTTAAATATGATTCCTAAAAAATATTTTCTTTATATTTTAAAGAGTAATGGAATTTTTTATTTTAACTATATAAAAATAATGAATTCAATAATTTTTAATTATTCTATATGTGAATGCCAGAAAATTCTCATATATTGTAAATTAATTGTTAATTTGATTGCTGGTGTTTTATAGTTGTAGCTTCTCTAGATTGCTAAAGTAATTTTAAGGAGCGGCTATGTTTAAAGCTAGATTATTGATTCTACTTTCTTTTATTTTTATCAATACGCAAAGTTTTGCTGATGTTCCTAAAGAGAAAATACCTAATGGTGCTGACTGTGCAGCAGCTCTTTCACCCAACACTGTATCAAAAGCTAATCCTCTTGTAGATTTAAGTTTATGTGATCCAAGCAATGCACGTAAAGCAGGCTTGCCCGGACCTTATTGATTTTGATTTAATTAATAACGCCTTGAAATCCAGATACTATTATGATTTTTTTATCTGGATTTTATAAATTATATTTATAAAACATTTTTATCTTTAATAGGAAGAAAACCATAAAATATATGAAATAAAACGGACAAAAAATGAAGTTATTTTAAATGAATAAATTGCTTTCTCGCATCCTTCCTACTTTTATCTATCCATTCTGCTAAATCTCGTATATCGACCATTCTAGGAGCTTTCTGGCTGTTATCTCTATAAGTTGGAAAAGGTAAGTCACCTAGACTTGCTTTCTTGTCGGCATAAGCAGGTGAGAGGTTAAGAAACTTTTCAGCGACAACACTTAGAGGGATTTGTGAACTTTCATATTCGGCCATTAATAAGAATAGGGTATTCATTGTTACTTTCCTGACTTCTATGGAATAGCTTTAATTAAATGCTGGTGGATAGCTGATACATAGTTAACTTGATGAAGTGCATCATCGAGTGCGTCATGCGCAACACCGGCAAAAGGAAAATCATTTTTAGGATCAATGCCTGCCTGTCGTCCAAGTTCAACTATCGTTCTAACATCGCGATCGTGACGAAAATGCCAGAATGGTTTTATGTCACAATTGTCAAAAGCGGTCCTCAAAATGACATTATCAAAACAACAACCATTACCCCATATCTGGACTTGATCGCTACATTCCTGCATAACAAAGTGATTTAGCTTGATGAGTACATCCGGTAATGATTTGGTTTGAGCTTGCGTTATCTTATTGCGCGCATTATCAGGCTGAGATAACCACCAGAGAACGGTATTGCCACTAATATGGCGATCAAATAAATCCTGATTACGCAAATCAATGATTTCATAAAACAGACTTTCACAAACTTCACCCGTTGAAGGCTCAAAGGGAACAGCAGCGATAGCAATAATCGCTGCATTAGATTGTGTGCTCATGGTTTCCAGATCGAGCATAAGATGTTTGAATTTCACTTATACCTCGACCAACGTTTGTTTCCAGTCTTTATCGCCAAGATCAACTTTTGCAACAGGATGTGGCACATATCCACCTTTCGATCCCCATACCTTTGGTACACGAGAATATTCGGGTTTAAAAACATAGCCATAAACAAAACCATCATCGTCAGTAGCTAAAAAATTAATGTCAGCATCAACCGTTAATTCAATGCCAAAATAATTGACCTGTTTTGTTTCTTTTTTACATTTTTCAATTAATTTCATGTTTGGCTCTCCTTAAACATACCAGGTTAAATATCTTTTTTTGGTATCTTCATCTTTTATAACTGCTATTCTTTTGCCGCCATTTTCTATTAATTTGCCATTTCCTCCTTCTATATCAAATTCATATATAAAGCCTTTGTTGGTTAATTTCTTTTTTGCTAATTTAATGACTTTAATTAATTCACCTCTATAAAGGGCGAACATGCCTTTTTCTAAACAGTGAACAGTTGTTTGATGATATTTAAATTTATTATCAATATAATGCCGGCTCATAACTTGTCCCCCATTATTTAATTATATAAATCCTCCACTCAGAGTTAATTCCATGTGTATTTAAAAGTTATTTTTAATAATTATTTAATTGGTTTTTTATTTATTTATATATTTATTGTTTTTATTTTAATTCCTTGCTCAGTTAATTTTTTTGTATTTCATACAATAATGCGATAAATAGAATTAATTGTTTTGACAAACCCATCAGACTGATAGGTTGGATAATTTATAACAGGAGATGTATTTATAAATCCACCGTCCCAAAATCTTTCTTTTCTATCATTATAAATTTTTCCATATACTCCATTTGGGGAGATATCAATAATCTTAATTTCAGCATCACAGTTAATTTCTTTACCCATCAATTCCTTGTATCTCTCAATGAATAGGTATTTTGCTTTTGTTGGTGACACAAAGCTTATGGTTATAAGATTTGTTTCCGGTATTCCTTCCAAGATTGGCCATTTATTATCGCGATCCAAAGCAAAGAACTGACGTTCAGTGGCGAGCATGACCAGATCGGCATAATTAACCACTTCGCTCATTTCAGCAGGCAGATTAAATTTTTCACGAATAACGCCATCAATGCGATTTTCAATTTTTTTATATTCAGGCAGTAGTGTTTTAAGGGGTAGGTAAGTCTTTGCAGTAAGCTTCTGTGGCATCGTGTAACAGCGCTTCAAGGGCATATTCCGTGGCACTAGATAACTAACATAAACCGCATGCTGGGCAACGGAATAAAAATGCGGGATTTGACCAGCAAAGCGACATTCATTAGAGAGACCCTGAGCGATATCCCCAAGAGCAATGTCTTCTTCAGTCACATCGATATAATTAAATCGCCGGTTAGTATAAGTTGCGATATAAGCCATTATTAATAACCCTCATCATAATTTGCATAAATTTTAATCATTATTTAATCATGTTGTGTTATATTGTTTCCGTTGTGTGTTTGTTAACAGCAACATTTTCCCTGGTATTTGGCCAATTTGGCTACCTGACCTTAAATGAGGTCAGGTTTTTTTATTGTTCGAAATTCAAAATAGCTGACAATTAGACCGCTTTATTAAACAACTTTAACTTGCGGAAAAAGAGCCGATAAAGGTTTCTATTTTTGAGCCAACAAAAGCGCCAGATAGTAGCTCCCTAAATTCCTGTGCGATTTGTTCTTCAAGACTTTCAAACTGAACAATACGCAGGACAAAGGCAGGAACTTCACCACCGGTCAGAATGCTGTAGCGTAGTTTTATCCGACGTTCACTTAATTCGTCGTATGGTACACAAGTAAATTCAAAATAAGCAGGCATTACCTCTTTACTTTTCGCTTCGACGTTTTCAAGCACGGAACGCTTAGCACTAAAATCGTTGTCTTCATGCTCAGATGAGTGGCTAGCTTCAATAGTGATGCGACGGACAGCACTAATCGCTTTTTTGATATCTAACGCATTTTCTTCAGCATCAAACGCGGTGAGATAATCTCGCCAGTCTTCCAGCCACTCAGCAAGTTGTTTTTGCCTTTGTCTCTCACCATCTATTTTTAGTAGAGATTTAAATGGAGAGTTTTTTAAGACTAACGAGCGACTGATTATCAGCATGACCTGGTTCATCCAGTGTGCCAACATTAAAAATCGTTTTTGCTGTCATTGTATCTGCATCAATGAAGCAGCGAACACCGGCAGTTTGTGCATATCCCATGCTATAGTTAACAAAATCGCCAATGCTGCTAGTCTTCATAACACCACGAAAGCGATAACGGATTAAATTAAGTGCCTCAAGTGATCTGATTTCATGGTTTTTGGGCACAACAATAACCGGGCAATCCGTTGTTTTGATCGGATCTAAATGAAGACTGGCAACGGTTAGATCCTGAATTTGTGAAATGGCGGTTCCATCTAATTGAGACATAAAAAAGCTCCTACTTTTTTTAATAAAGCATGAATAAAAGGTTATTTAACGAATAATGATTAATTAACGGACTTTAATTTTCCGTCAGTTTGACCTGCAAGCGTAAAGAGTTGTCCCTGGTCTTCCTGCAAGATAGTTAATTTACCGCCTCTACCAACAAACATCGGTGTTTCTGTTGTATCTTCTTCCGATTGTTTACCGCGACGAGTAGGCGTGATGAATTTCAATTTATGGGATATTTTTACGCGATTTTCATCAAATTGGGTTAATTTAAAAACAATATGGATCTCACCCGTGCCACCATTTTTATTAACACCATTACCAACAAGATTTAATGCAGCCGATATTTTATTTTGAAATACGCCAGCATCTAATTCAGAAAGAAACTCTGGAACATCTGTTTTTCTATTTTCACTCATGTTTAGATCCTCTTTAGTATTTACTACAGATAAGGCCACTAACACTTACCTTATGTACCTGCATGGACAACAAACGAAACCCGGTGTTAATGGCCTTACGTGTAATAAAAGCGGTTAACTAACAGCATTATCATCACTCCCCCTGGCCAGCGTGACAATAGTTAACCGCTGGTTGCAACGACATAGAAAATTAACTAACAAACAGCATTTTTATTTTTGTGCGTTACTCCACACGGTTATTGATGCCTGCATGTTTTACCACCTCAGGCGGCGGTGGATTCTCTTGTACCCAGAGAGAAAATAGTTAAAATAATTTCACCCCTACGTAATGTGAGAATTAAACTATGTTTCCTGAAATATCAGCATCTTTTACTGCTATAAAAGAAAGTCTTTCACTATTGAAGGTCATTAATGATGCTAAAAATGATGCTGAACTAAAGGCCGCTACCTTTGAATTACAACGAAAGCTACATGAAATACAAATGGATAATTTAAGACTTATTGATTTGCTCACAGCGAGCAAGGAACGAATAACTGAGCTTGAGCAAGAAATACAAAATGATATTGATTTTAAGACAAGCGCTGAAGCATATACAATGCATACTCTTGAATCTGGAACATTTACCTATATAAATAAAAAGCTATTGATGGGTCCGAGAGAGCGCGCTACCTTTGCGCAAATTGTTATGAGGAGAGAATAATATCGATACTTCAGCCTAAAGGTATTTTTGGTGCTTACTTTCAAAGTTTTTGTCCTTTCTGTAAGAATGAATACATTATGAATAAAAGATCCAAAAAAGGAACCCGATACGGTAATTAAAATAGCCGCCAACCACTATGATTGAAGATTATTCTACACATAAATAAGCACAGCTATTATATGGGTTTAGTATTGTTAAAGAGCATATTACATAACGACATCAAAATTATTTATTTCTTGATATAATGATATTATGCGTTAAATACATATGCGTCAAGCGCATATTTGGGGTTATTGATGTTTAAGACTTAATAAGTTGATTTTAATAGAATTGTTTTTTTATAAATTTTGAAGAAAGAACAAGAAGAGCCCTTCAAAAAGGGCTTTAGCCCTTATGGTTTTGGGGGCCTATCTATTTTTTATCATTTGAATTTTTTGTTTTTTATTTTTGTTGAATGTATTGTATTTCTTTTTCTTTCCACCAACTAGGAAGAGGATCAGGTTTTATTTGTAATGTATCAGCTATTGAAATTATAAGATTATATGACTGAATACCATCTATGTGTTCAGCTAATGTAGCTGGTATTTCTTTCTTAAGCGGATTCAATATGAAGTCTATTCCTTTTTTCTGGCGTGTTTAGCTGCTGGAACAAAATCAGAATCTCCGGCAACTAAAATAATAACATCAACCAATTTTTCATAAGCTAACATTGTAATGTCCATACCTAATTTTATATCAACAGCTTTTTGTTTAATGTCATAATAAAAATCATTATTAGTGAGTTCATTCCAATGCTTTTTTGCCTGATAATAAATCTTTTAAGGTGTGATCATTAATTTGCCATCGTTTATTATCCATCAATGTACCTAACCTAAGTGCAGTTTTTCTGCTTTTCCTAAGTTCTTCATGTAATTGCGATCGTAAGATATAAGATTTTTCTTCTCTCAGGTTTTTTCTTGGAGTAGTTTTGTGCCCTTTTTCTGCAGGGAGAGGATAGCGGATTTGTTTATCAAGGGAGGGCAATCGTAAAAGTAAATTCTATATAATTCGAGAGGAGTTCTATTTTCATGTGAACCATGCTTTTTATCAATGTGGTATTTAACCAATCCCCACATTATTTTCATTAAATGGGAAGCATTTAGCTCGTGATCTCTGAAGTGTTTCCTTTTTGCACTGCATTGACACGCTGGATAAAAAAACCAGCGTCAACCAATATAGCTGTCTTTTTCATTATTTTCCAATAAAAAAACGCCCAGAGCCGTTATGTAGATGTTAACTATTGTCTACGAACGGGGCTGGGCTTGACGTTAATAGACTATGTCGGTTATATCTTTATGTCAATTTAATTTTTGTTATTTATTTTGTAATTTTCTTCCAATTTTATCTATTAGAATTTCATCTCTATGATAAATATATTATTTTTATATTCCAAATTTATTACGACGCTTTTTTTCCTTTTCTCTCTCTAACAGCTTTCATTTCTTCATAAAGCTGATCGAGTTCGTTTTTACGCGTATTAATTGCTTTCAGGAAGCTGTCTTTTTCTTTTTGTGGTAGCTCATTGAACATTTCTAGCAGGATTTCTTCGGTTTTTGTTAGTTTGTTATATATATGATTATTAGTAGTGTTATTATCGTGATCTACAGATAACATCAAATTTGCTATTTCTTCTAATTCTAGTGCTATTGAGGGCTAATGTCTTTTGGCTTTACTTTTAGCAGTTTAGCGAAGGAAGCTACTGTTCTTGCATTTAATGGGTTTACACCATTCAGATAATGACTCACAGCAGCCTGAGCAATATTTAATTGCTCAGCAATTATTGCTTGAGATAAACCTAATTCCTTTTTTGGGCATCATATATAGCTTTTAAACGTTTTGCGTCTGCAATTTGTTCTGTGTTTAATGGTTTTTTCTCATTATTATTGATAAGCGTTGTATTATTATCTTCAATGAACAAATCTGAGACTTGAACTCCAAGAGCTTCAGCTATTTTTTACTAGAGTTGTATGCGAATATCCTTGAACGTCCCTTTCCAAACGAGATATATTGCCAACGTCACTGTTAATAACGCTGGCTAATTCAAGTATTGTCATACCTTTCTTCTTGCGAAGCTGTCTAATGCGATTTCCTATTTTCATATTTTTATTGAAATAAATTTTTGCATTTCACGCAAAGCGTGTTGCGCATATTTTTTTGTTTATGCTAATATGCGTTATACGCATTCAAAGGAGATAAATATGCAAACACCTCTGAGAAAAATACGTTTAGAGAGGAAGCTTACTATTACTGAAGTAGCATTAGCCGTTAATTGCAATGTAGGTAACTTGAGTCGTATAGAGAGGAACTCAAGCTGCATCGCTTCAGATAGCTGAAAAATTATCAAAATTTTATGGCGGCATGATTAGCGAAATTCAGATTTTATATCCCAAAAGATATATGTGAAAAGCCCGTTCTTTTTTAATAACTTAACCTCTCCAGGAGTGTTAACCAAATCCAATTAAAACTTTGAGACAAAAATACACGAAAACAGCGAGTTAATTAACTACTAATTAAAGTTCGGGCAGGTAGTCATGAGTAAAGCATCCTTAAAAGAAGTGGTAAAAAAGATGTGTAAATCAATGCCAGGTGGCAGGTCGGCGATGGCAGGCGCATTAGGTATGTCATTGGAGACGTTTAATAACAATCTGTATGAAAAAACGGCTGTCGATTTTTTGAGGTTGATGAGTTAGAGGCGATTGAAGATTTGTCCGGCACAAATTATCTAGCTGAATATTACGCTCTACGGAGAGATTGCTTGCTGGTGGAAACGCCAAAACTGGATGAATTAGATCATGTTGAATTATTTACTAAAAGCATCCGCACCGCTGCCCATGGAGGTTATGTCGATCAAATTATCAATAACTCATTACAAAATGGCGTTATTACTGATCATGAAGCGCAGGAAATAGTGAAGTATCACCGTAAACATCTGGCTGCGCGTGATGCAGAAATCAGGGCAATTATCATGCTGTTTTGCAAATCTAAAAAGGGTGAAGCCTCAGACTCGAACTCTGAGGCTTCGTGCGTCAAAAACACGAGTGTGGAGTATTCAACGCATGGCTAGTTTAACTAAAAATCACGGTATTTCGCAACTACGTTGTCGGCCAATTTCCGGCAAAGACTGGTTTTATTGCTATGAAATTAAGCTGGTGGATCGTTGGATCCCGGTTAGTCACCGCTTTGCTAAGTGGGCGATTGATCACGTCAATCACTTGTACCGAAAGCAGAAACTTTTCGGTCAATATTTTCGTGATAAACGGGTCGCGTTGTGCGGTTTGCTGGCTATGACGCCAAAAAAGGCTGGATATTGTTTACCCATGAAGATGGTTCGCAATGCTTTTCACCGATAAGAAAATTCCATCTGGACTATAGACGTATTGAGGTAAAGCCATGATTGCATATGGTTTGACTACAGATAAACCGGCTTACGTTATCAGCCCAAATAAATGGGCTGAGCGAATTAACACAAAGTGGGGCGATGATTTAGTTGATCAGGCGGCTTTATTTTCGATGGTAAAATCAAAATGCACAGCTTTAAAAGGGAACACGATTTTATCGTCGTCGCGTTCAATAATATCTGCGTCTAGCATCATTTTTACATCACGGTGGACGGCTCTAAAGTCACGATTTAAGCGGCGCGCCAGTTCTCTTATCGACATCGGTTCGGCACCGGCCATTGCATTGATGATATTCAATCGATTTGGTTGCAACATCACTTTTGTGAGCTGTTCAATGCTAGGAAAGATATGTACAAAAGGTTCCGCTATCTGTTTTCCGGCCAGTGTTTTTTTAAAGTCAGCTGTCATTTGTTCCCATGCTGATTGTTCAGACATCACTTTAACAATAAGTGTATTCATCATATTACCCCCTCAGTACTTTGACGTCAGTCTGGAATTGGCTGAGCAAATCTTCCAGCGTAGAAAATATCACTGGATATTCAGCGTCGCCGATGTGTTTATGATCGCCTTTGCCTGCTTCATTATCGTAGCGCAAAGCACACACACCATTAACAACATAAACCAGACTGTATTTGTAGTTATGCCGGCTGGCCCTAACTTTTGATCCACTTTCCAGACTTTAATACGAATAAAGGTATTGTCTTCAGGAAAATCGAATCGTTGAAACATCACTATCTCAGACGGCATATTCCAGATCTCCATATTGATGACAATTATAACATCACCCTTATTGTGATGTCAATAATGTCATCATTGCTAACAATAAACAGTCAGAAGCGAGGTGATAAATGAGTTTATTGCTGTTAAAAACTCGGCCTCAAATTGTGATCCCCGAACTTGCGGCACGGATTGGTCTGAATGAGTCCCTGGTACTGCAACAAGTGCAATACTGGCTGACAGAAACCGATTCAGGCATTAAGCATGAGGGTCGTCGCTGGATTTATAATACTTTTGAGAAATGGCAAGAACAATTCCCTTACTTTTCAGAAAAAACGTTAAAGAGAGCGTTCACGTCGCTGAAAAAAATCGGTGTCTTGTCCATTGAGCAGCTTAATAAGCGTAATCATGACCGAACAAATTATTATGCCATTAATTATGACCATGAAGTGCTTACCGATCACTTTGCAGTAGATGAAGAAGCGGCAAAACCAGCGCGTAAACCCAGTAAAATTCGAATAGGTCAAAATGACCCGATCGAACAGGCCAAAACGGCCTCATCGAGCGGGTCAAATTGGCCTGATCGACCGAGTCAAAATGACCCGATGGACAAGGTCAAAATGACCCGTTCTCTTACAGAGAGTACAACAGAGATTACTACAGAGAGTACAACAAATATCTCTTGTCAGGTTCATGTCGAACCCGACGAGACCGATCCGGCTTTGCAGGTTTTAACTCATTTCAATCAAGTGACCAACTCAAACTACCGTGAAGGCAAAACTACCATGGGGTATATCCGTGGGCGATTGGTGGAGGATTATGTCGCCAGTGATCTGATTTTAGTCACTGATTATCTGGTGGCCAAATGGTCGAAAGATCCACGGATGCGAGATTACTTGCGACCAAAAACCTTGTTTAGTCCTGAGAACTGCAGTGAATATTTTGACAAGGCCAAAAAATGGCAAGAAGCCGGGCGACCCGCCTGTGTTGATGGCCGCTGGTTAAAACCTGGTGAGGTAGCGGTGAGTGTCGATACCGTTGCCCGTGATGAAGCGTTTCGACGATTGATTTGCAGTAGTTCAAAGCCTAAAAATCGGCTTGAAGAAATTGCCGCTCAACTAGCAGGCAAGTCAGGCATCAGGCGAATGACGGAAGTTTCTGCTCATGCGGCCTGGCGCGGAATTTGGGCGAAAGCGGCGGAGCAGGTCGCGAAGGAGGCAACATGCGCTTAGCGGTAAAACGAATTTACGGACTGGAAGTGTTACCGCTGCTGTGTGTGGTGCGTCGTTGGTGTCGCTATTTGCTGATCCGTGAACTGAGAGGCTTTTGGCAAGATCAGGCGTTAACTTTTTCCAACATTGAGCAAAAATATCAGTTGTTGAAACGGGTGATAAAAACCGAACAGGCAAGGGGAAATATCTGATGGCAGAGGTAGTTAACAGTTATGTTCAGGCGCTAAGGGAGCTGAAAGCAAAACCAGCGCATAACCTGAAACAAATTGGCGACGAGTGGTGTACTCCAGAGGAGATATTTTGGGGTATTAGCGTGTTGTATGGACCGTTCACCCTCGATTTGTTCAGCGACGCACAGAACAGCCAATGCCCTCATTTTTACTGTGCTGAAGATAACGCCTTAGTGCAAGACTGGGCAGCAAAACTGCAGCAAGTAGGTGGCGCGGCATTTGCCAATCCGCCTTACAGTCGACCAACACAACACAAGGGGCAATATTTAACCGGTGTTAAACACATTATCAATCATGCGATGGCGATGCGTGACAAGGGTGGTCGTTATGTCTTTTTGCTAAAAGCGGCTACCAGTGAAATCTGGTGGCCAGAGCAGGCGGATCATATCGCCTTTATCCGTGGCAGAATCGGTTTTGATGTACCCGCTTGGTTCGTGCCAGAAAATGAAAAACAGGTATCCACCGGCGCCTTTTTCGCTGCTGCTATTGTAGTGTTTGATAAACGATGGACGGGTGCATCAACGGGTTATGTCAAACGTGATGATTTGATAGCACAGGGAAAAGCCTTTCTTGCACAGGTGAAGTGGTTAGCAGAGCGCAAAGGGCGTGCAGCATGATAATAAAAACTCAGCATGTAACTGGACGCGCTCTGGATTGGGCTGTTGCGCTGGCCACAGGCAGATGGTCAAGAAGTTGCTTAGTAAGAAATGACGGCATTCCCTTGGAATATTCTTGTCGATGGGAAGATGGCGGTTATTTGATTGACGAATATAAAATGGAATTTAACTGGCTTGATGATCGCGACTTAAAAGCGACCTCTAAGTTATTTGGAGAGAAACAGGGCATTGGCTTGGATCATTTAGAGGCGGCTTGTCGTTTATTTGTTGCTGCCAGGTTGGGAGACGAAGTTGATATTGCAGATGATCTGGTGAGGTGGTTACGTGAAAAATCAATGCCTTTTTTGCGGCGCTAAAGCGGAGCTTTTTTGATGTGTTATTTACTCACAGCAATACCTGTTCCTGAATTGGGTATTGTTGCCTTTAAGCCAGGTATCAATCAGCTACACCATTTCAGTGGCAGGATGATAGTAATGTCCGCACCGGATGAATTAAGCGATGCAAAAGTAGGCAGAATAGTAGAGCAGGCAGTTTTAAATCTAGTCATCGATGCTAACCCACCAGCAAGTTTAATGAAAATTCCAAAACTGAAACGTTGGCAAAATCAAAAATATCTGCAGTGGGTTAAGTCGCGTCCGTGTTGTGTCTGCCAGAAAGCAGCGGATGATGCCCATCACATTATCGGTTATGGCTACGGGGGTATAGGCGTAAAAGCACATGATTTATTTAGTATTCCACTATGTAGGGGACAGCACAGTGAATTGCATCATGATCCTAAGGCATGGGAAGTAAAGCACGGTAGTCAGTTAGCGCTGCTATTTGGTTTTCTTGATGAGTCATTGGGGCTTGGGGCATTGAGTTAAGGGATAATTTATGACAGAGCATGACTTAGGGTATTTTCGAAGCGTGGCCAAATATGCTTTTAGGGACTGGACGGTAAATACTGGACAACTTGAGGCACTCACTTGTAAGAGTGCAATGGAAACAAAAAGGTATCCAAGAGTGAAAAAGCGGCAAATAAAATTAGCGGGTCATTCTGTCTGTCGAATAACCGAGCCAGTAAAAATAACGGAAACTCGTCGTTCAGGCAGAGAGATCCCGCTTATCGAGTACCCTGCTTATTTTTACTGCCACGAGAGAAGAGTGATCAGACAGTTAGCAGATCATCAACGCTCATGGATACTGTATTGCTATTGTCATGAGATGAATTTTCAACATCAAGTGAATATATGCTCATACCTATGGCGAATATTTACCTATCAGACTGCAGATATAAAAATCACTAACAAGGTCAAAGAAAGGTTAAAAGCATTGGTTTGGTTATGTGTGCAACAATTCGCAGATAGCTTTTCTGGTTTAGCTAATCAGGGGTATAGTCAATCTGATCTTGCAAAGTTAATGGGCGTTAAGCGAGACAACTGGAAAAAGAATTATCACCATTTTTGGTTAAGATTGATTTCAATCTGTAAGGCATTGGATAGAGAGGCATTATGTCAGATAGCTGAGAGTGTGTAATGATATGAAAAAATAACAAAAAGTCATTTCTACATCTTGCAAAAGTCAACAAAATGGGTGATATTTAAGGCTAAATTGATATGTTGCCAGAATTGTATAGAACCTCTTTAGTGAGGTTTTTTGTTATTGAAGGATGTGATGATAAAGCTAGACGAGAATAACGTCATAAGTTATATTTTATATCAAGTGCTCAAAACACTTCAAACAGCGGTCTCCACACCCGACAGACTTGTGGTTTTTTTATGTCCATAAAATTTTGATATGGCCGGGTAGCGAACAGTATATACAATACCCTTTGGGGGAAAACTGTTGGCCGTCTCGTTGCGGTGTTCAAGTACCCGACTACCCTAGCTTAATTACTTTAATCTTGTTCTATCTCTAATTTAACAAACCCATTTCTTTTTGCAATTGACGAGAAAGCAAGTCATGCGCTATAGTCTAACTGCATCTGATAAATCAGGTGTCGGGATTAGCACCCCGCTGGAGTCATCGCGACAGTACACGCCGCGAGCGTGTTTTTTATTGTCGTAATAATCTAGCCATATTCAATGGTGGGCTGGATGGGGCAACCGAAAGGTTGGCCGGCGGTGACTCCGGTAGTGCTAACCCTGTTCAGTTCACCACCAATATGAGTTTAGCACCTCAAGGTGGTGAGAAATTTAAGTCACTATCAGGAGGTCATCATGACACTTCAATTATCTACTATTACACCTAAAGTTACTATCAACAATAACAAGGCTATAACCACTTCTAAAGATGTTGCTGATTACTTTGGCAAAGAACATCAAAAAGTTGTTCTAAAAATATCTAACCTTGATTGTTCCGAACAATTTTTAACCCGCAATTTTTGGCGGGTTCAATTCGAACATAAAGGAAACACTTATGATGCGTACGAAATGACCAAAAACGGTTTTATTTTCCTGGTGATGGGATTCACAGGTAAAAAAGCTGCTGCATTCAAAGAAGCCTATATTGTAGAGTTTGATAGAATGGAAGCAGAACTTAACAGTGCTATTACTGTAACAGGCACAACTAGCAAAATACTGCTGACCCTACTTCCTAATGGTAAAGTGGATAGTGCACGAGTCGTACATGACAATGAGTATGTTTCTTCTCTCGAAACACTATTTGAAATTGGCCGCCGATCTGGTTATGTGATAATTCACAAAGATGAGTTGATTAAAAAACTGTCGGAATAAATGAGTCATCTCATTAAAAATCTGGTTAGATAGAGCTTAGCCTCACTTGTTTAGAGTGGGGTTTTTTGATTTCTGGTTTTTTCATCATTTTCTTCCTTGTTTGAGGGTTGGATAGAAATTTGCTTGGAAACATATAAAACAAGAGTAAAAAGATGAGGGATTTGATTTAGCTTGCAAAAATGAACAAAATAGGTGATATTTGAAAGTAATTTAGTATATTGGTTTATTTTATGTGAAAAGCAATTTTTTATACTAAATAATTTTATTAATTTATATATATTAATAATATTGTAAGTAGTTTGTCTTTAGTTTTCTTATGATAGTAAAGTTTAGAATTTAAAATTACGGAAATATTAAGAGAGAAATAAATTAATATGCTTAGTGTTAAAATATTATTTCATGTCGCTACAATGGGTGTAAATATTATATACTCCTTTAACAAAACTTGTTTTTAGTCGAGAAATAAGCTGGCATGATAGCTAAATTTGTATGGAGGTTTATTTGTCTGGCTTATCTCAATCAAAATTGATAGCACGGTTATTGCAATGGATAATTAGCTGTAGTTTGTTAATAATAGCAATAATATTAATTATTTTCCTAATCAAAGAAACTATCGTCTTATCAGCGTTGCTATTCAAAAATTCAGAAACTATGCCATCTTATCTTTTACTTGAAGCGATAATTACTTATTTTCTTTATTTTGAATTTATTGCTTTGATAATCAAATACTTTCAATCAGTTTACCATTTTCCACTACAATACTTTATTTATATAGGTATCACCGCAATCATTAGATTAATTATCGTCGAACACAAAGAACCAATAAGCGTTTTAGTTTATTCAGTATCAATTTTAGTGATGATTTTAGCCTTATATATAGCCAATACTAAACGTTTAATTAAATAAATGTTGTTTAATTTTAAAAAGTATGCATTAATGTAGTCCTGGTTTGGAGTTATTTCTTATTAAAAAAATTTAAATTAATTCAGAGGGTAACAATATTATCGATACATCTCTATTCTATGGATTCCTTTTAATTTAACTACAATAAGTATTCAAATCTACTTTTACTAAAACAATAAATAAACAATTATAAGGATTCATAATGTCAAATATCATTCACGGTTTAGTTAAATGGTTTGATGGTAATAGAGGATTTGGTTTTATTACCCCAAAGGATGGTAGTAAAGAAGTGTTTGTACACTATTCAGAAATCAAAAATAGTGGTTATCAAGCTCTTTATGAAGGACAGGAAGTTAGTTATACGCCTTCTCAAGGCTTGAAAGGAAATACAGCAACAAATGTTGTAGTACTTAATGGTTAAAAAGTTAGTAATAAAAAAGTAATAATACAAAACCTTACTCTTCTGGAGTGTGGTTTTTAGTTTTGTAATTTTTATCATTGTTTTTCATCTCTATTTCTTTTATTCGATATCGTTATTCCTGTTTTTGAAAACTAATACGTTAAGATAACTCCGCCTGTTAAGCTATTGGCTTAGCGTATAACTTTTTAACTTATCGTACTAAACACATGGACACACTCCTTAGGGGTGGATATGCGCATGCCTGAAAAATACTCCAGCCCGATAGCCTATCTATGGGGCATCCTGATCACTATTTTAAGTATTTTCACTTTAGAGCAGTGGGTGGCTATTGTCGGTATTGTCTGCACGATAGGCACTTTTTTAGTTAATTGGTATTACAAGCGTAAGGAATATAAATTGAAGGAATATCATTATGGTGAAGATACCTAAGAAAATTGTAGTAGCGACGGGAGGTGGAGTGATGTTACTTGCTTCTACCATGATAATGCATTTTGAAGGACTAAAGTTAGCGCCTTATTTTGATGGCGGCGGTGTGCTTTCGGTATGTTTCGGCCATACGGGAAAGGATATCAAACCCAACACCATTTATAGCCAGGAAGAGTGTGAACAGTGGCTTAATAGTGATTTACAAACGGTTAAAAAACTGGTCGATCCGCTAATTCAGGTAAAAATAAATACCTTAACTCAAGCAGCTATCTACTCTTTTGTTTATAACGTTGGCATTGGCAATTTTCAGCGTTCTACATTACTAAAGAAGCTTAATGCCGGTGATCAAAATGGCGCATGTGCAGTGATGAAGCAATGGGTTTATGTCGGTAAGGAAAAATGGCAGGGACTGATGGCGCGTCGTGAAATTGAATCAGCGATATGTGCAGGCAATATATGAAATTAAATACTTTGCCATTTTTTATCGCTATATTAACTTCTACGTCGCTTGTGATTTTATATAACCATTATGCCCAACTTAAGTATCAATATAACCAGCTGGTGGCTGAATTAGACAAGCAGACAGAACTCAAAAACAACTATTTAAAAGAAGTCAAATTACTGCATCAACTGGACACTAAACGGACATAGGAACTTAATCATGCCAAAGCTGAAATTAGTAAGCTTACTGATGATCTGCATAATGGCGCTAAGCGGTTGTATGTCAAAGCGGTGTGTGCAAAGTCCGACAATATTACCGCCGCCACCACCAGCCTGGATGATGCAAGACCCACCCAATTGGCGCCAGACGCTCGGCGAAATTATCTCCGTCTCAGACGTCAGCTCGAAACCTTAGAGGCGCAGTATTTGGGGTTAAGGGAGAGAGTTAAAGAGATTTATAATTAATATAGTTAATAGATTTTCCAATGCGGTAAATCTCGCACAGGCAAAAAATAAGACACTTTAAAAATCAGCGAAAAATTTCTCCAATTACAAAATTGGACTAAAAAATATCAATGATTAATAGGAAGTAAATAAAGTTACTTTGGTCTGCAATGTTCCTGACCATTTTCATCATAACAACATATTTTCCCATTTTTGACTTTGCAATCACCATAATGTAATGCTCCATTACTTTTAGCTGAAGTCAAAGCAGTAAAATTACTTATTACTATCAGAAATAAAACAGCAAATGTATTGAATAATGATTTCATAATTTATTCTCCAATATTGAATGAAACTATTATTAATTGAAGTATATTTTTAACATATTATCAACATATTTTGTGAATTCTATTCCCAGATATCGGAATCCCGATGTCGTTTAATTTCACTGCGTACCACATGCGCTTAATTCATTCAAACATCGAACCCGTTATTTAGGTAATGAGCCTTTGAGGTAATCAGTTTTGCTGATGTCACTTCGATGGGCTGGTTTCCTATGTGGCAAAGGTTCATTATCTAAGTAAGGAAGACATCATGAGTAATGTATTAACATTTAAAACACATCATATTGTTCCCTTTAATAATGACGATAATAAGATATGGTTTACCGGTGAACATTTAGCAAAATTGCTTGAATACAAAGACAGTAAGAAAGTAGCTAATCTGTATAACAGACATAAAGATGAGTTTACTGATAGCATGAGTATTGTAGTCAAAGTGAGGACTTCGGATAAATCAATAGGTTACGATAAGCTTTTATCAGATGTCAGATTATATTCACTGCGGGGTGCCTATCTGATCGGTATGTTTTCACGAACAAAAGTAGCAAAAGACTTAAGAATATGGCTGCTTGATCTGGTTGAAAAGAGTCAAATGTTGAAGTTGGCGTTCTTGATATCAATTCACTAACGGATCTGACAGGACAAAAAATACATGACTCAATAGCAGTTTTTGATAAAGCATCATTCAAGCATAGAGGGCAAAAGGGAAGTGGTTTATTAGCTCAGCGGAAAAGAGATATTAAGACGGTAAAAGAAGCAACTGCTTTAGCGCTAAAACTAACACAACTTACTATACCTGACTTGGGCGATTTCCGTGACGGAGAAAGCCCTGCATGAATCACGAACAGTTCATTGAGAAAAACGTCAAGGCCGAGTTAATAAAGCTCGGCTTTTCTTCATCAATAGCCGCAACAGCAACAAATGAAGCTATCAGATACTATCGACAATCCAAATCAACTCAACGCGGTAAAATGATGGCTAACTGTCTGGATGTAGCTAAAAAGTGGGCGGGAAGAAATTCAGTAAAATAGCGGTAGATTTGTGATGACCCCTTCATATTAAGAAGAGGTATGATTGGTTTTACATTCTTAATTCAATGCAGTGTTTTTTGCCATTTTCATCTGTAAAGCATTTATCTAAATCGCCCCACCCTGTATTAGGATCTGTTGGAAGAACTGCTTTACCAAAAACAGTTTTGTTATCGGATGTGTTTCCATCTTGAGCGAATGAAAAAGAACTTAATCCTAAAAGTGACGCAACAGTCAATGTTTTGAATAATGATTTCATAATTTATCCTACAATGGTAAATAAAAATCATTATTAATTAAATCCTTTAATTAACAATTAATCAACATATTTTGTTGATTCTATTTCCAAATATCGCTCAATTCCACTACGCAACGCACGCGTAATCAATAAAACACAGAACCTTACAGAAAGTGTACCTGAAGAATTGTCGCTAATGCTGGCGAGCAATCTGTGGGCGGCTTTTCTGTGCGGACAGGTTCACTTTCTCTAAGGATACGTAATGAAATTAATTATAGTTAATACTGAAATCAACAAGACAATCAAGGTCGTTATAGATTAAATGATATCCATCAGGCATCTGGCGCTCTAAATAAGCATCGACCACAATATTGGCTTGAGAGTGATCAGACAAAAAATCTTATTGTTGAAATTATAAGCGAAGACGGAATTCCTGCTTCGGTCAAAAATCATCCAGTTAAAATTGTTAAAGGTGGCAGCAAATTTAATTATTCATTTAACTTAGCCAAATAACTATTTGTTATCTATCCATATTGATAGATAGGATTATTTTGGCTTAAGTTTATTTTAAAAGAAGTCAAATTACTGCATCAACTGGATACTAAACGGACACAGGAACTTAATCATGCCAAAGCTGAAATTACCAGGCTTACTGACGATCTGCATAATGGCACTAAGCGGTTGTATGTCAAAGCGGTGTGTGCAAAGTCCGACAATATTACCACCGCCACCACCAGCCTGGATGATGCAAGATCCACCGAACTGGCGCCTGACGCTCGGCGAAATTATCTCCGTCTCAGACGTCAGCTCGAAACCTTAGAAGCGCAGTATTTGGCGCTAAGAGAAAGGGTACGGGAGGTTTATAAGTTAAAGAATTAATCTTTTGGAAAAATTATGTCATCGTTTGTTGTGGCTTTTTGGGGATCCCGAGATCTTATAGGGCCATTTGGTAGAGCCTCTGCGCAGTTAACCTGATACCATTGGTGTCTCTCCTCTCGTGTTGATCCCATATTACTAGGAGACCCATAGCATTTAGGATTAATTTCGAGTGTATTAGTGTTGGCAGCCGAAAAGCTGCTAATCGCAAAAAGAGAGGTAATAGTTAACGTCTTGAATAATAATTTCATAATTTATCCTTAAAATATAAAATAACAAAAACAGTAACAGTATTAACATTTTCATTTAACAAAACAATGATGTTTTTGTAAAAAAATAAAATCTTATAAATAAAATTTTTTTAATTTTTTATATAAGTTTTTACACAGTTGGTGTTAAAGGTCATTTGAACGATATCAAATACAAAACTATCAATTAACAAATATTAAGAGAATTAACTCCCATATCGGAATAAATTCAAGTAGTTACATTTCACTGCGCACTCACCGCGCATCTAAATAAACCCGAGACAATTCACAAAATAGACCTCAGAGAACGTCAGTCAATCATGATGCGTTCGGGGTCTGTGCGTTCTGTGTAAGCTGAGGTCTCTTTTTTGAAAGGTTAGCATCATGAAATATCCAAAAGTAAATATTTATGGCATTGCTGTTAGAGTTGATGAAGAAGGGCGCTATAGTCTTAATGATTTGCATGCGGCAGCAGTAAGAAAAGGTGAAGCCGCAGAATCTCAAAAGCCAAGCAAATTTATGAGAAGTTCACAGATTAAAAAATTTGTTCAAGTATTAAGCGCAGGACAAAATTGTCCTGCGGTGGTTGTAAATAATGGTGAATGCTCCCATGGTGTATGGCGGCTAGAACTTGTTGCTATTCGCTATGCGGCATGGATAAAACCAGAATTTGAAATACAGGTTTATAATACATTTCGTGACATGGTAATGAATTGATGAACGGTTAATGGCTGGTTAGATGAAAGTAAATTACCGCCGGCTATATATGTGGCTTACAAAGTTTCTTTATAAGAGGCCAAAATTAGCTGACGGTGTGTTATGGCTATTCTTGATGATCTTATCAGAGGGTTGTGTCGTCTGTGTAAACAGATCCCTTCTGTTACTACCTGCAAGTCCCAGAAATTACTTCATATTTTTCAAGTTTAGTTTCAGGATCTAATATAAGCTTTACTTCACACAACTTTGCTTCAGCTAAAGATGCTGAGCTTAAATTTGCGTCAGCTAAAGATATTGTCTTTAAAGTTGCTTTAGCTATAGATGCTGACCCTAAATTTGCGTCAGCTAAAGAAAGAAAGCTAACTCCTAGAAGTAAGAAAATAGTTAATGTCTTAAATAATAATTTCATGATTTACCCTTAAAATATAAAACAATAAAAAACAGTAGTAATATTAATTATTATAATTAACAATGGAATAACATTTTTGTAAATACAATAAAATGTTACAAATGGAGTTTTTTTAATTTTTTATATTAGTTTTTACACTAATTGGTATAAGAAATTATCTGCTATAGATTAAACAAAAACTTTCAATTTATACCAGACTAAAAATACCACCTACGGGTGGTTTTTTTATGAGACTGCGTTATGCCTAACCTTAATGATCTATCCAAAAAGTTGAGCACTCTCCGTAAGCAAATCCCTTTTGCCACTGCTCAGGCTATGACACGGGTGGTGAGAAAAATAGAACAGGCGCAAAAGGTCGCATTACAACGAAATTTAGAAAATCCGACGCCTTTTACGATTAAATCGGTGGGCTCTAAAGGTGCGCGTAAAGATAATTTACGGGCAAACGTTTTTGTTCGTGATATTGCTGCCAGCTATCTTGAACCATTTGAAGTAGGGGGCGTTCATAAACTTAACAGTTCAGCCCTGTTGAATCCTAAAAATGTCAAACTCAATAAATACGGTAATTTACCGCGAAATAAATTAAGTCAGTTAAAAAGCAAAGATAATGTGTTTATTGGTGAAGTCAATGGCGTTAGTGGCGTATGGCAACGTAGAAAAGCCAAGAAAGGGAAAAAGAATAAAAAACGTTTAAAACGTTCACCGAATGGTAGCCGCAGAGCAAGACAAAAACAGCGGGCACCTAAATTGCTGATTCGATTTGGTGACGCACTGCCGGTTGAACCGGTATTGGGTTATCAAGACAGAGCACAAAAAATGGCTAAGGCACTATTACCACAGGAAATTAGTCGTGCATTTAATGAAGCAATCAAAACGGCCTTAATTATGTTTTGGGTCCTTCCTGGTGAAAATATGTAACACGGGCATTGCGCACCGTGCGGTTTCACTAGCTAAAAAATTTTGAAATTTGGGTAACAGGTAACACCTCGGATTTTTCGATTTTTAATTTATCTTTTTGAATTTAAACAATAAAAAATAATCATGGTTACTTCAGGGCGTGTTACCTGAGCTGTTACCTTTGCAATAGGGTAACACTTTGGGTAACAGCCGAAGTAACATTCAGGGTAACAACATGAATCAGTCAGATTTTGCAAAACTCCATGGTGTCAGCCGTAAAACCATTACCGCATGGAAGTCGCGGGGATGGCTGGTTATGAATGGTGACGAAATTGATGTTGATGCCTCAAATGCAAATATTGAACGGTATCGAAAATCATCTTCTGGATCAGAAGCCAAGCCAAAAGCGAAAAAAGTAAAACAGCCGCCAATCAGCGAATGGGTTGATGAATCGCCAACCCAAACGGCTGAAAGGTTAATCCGTGAAATTGGTGCGGATATGTCATTTGATGAGGCAAGAAGAATAAAGGAAAACTATCTCGCATTACTCACAAAACTGGAATATGAAAAAGAGGATGGACAACTGGTTGAGCTTGCAGTTGCAGAATCAATCTTGTTTGCTGAATTCAGAAAGCAGCGTGATGCTTGGATGAATTGGCCAGCTCGGGTTGCAGCCATTATGGCTGCTGACTTGGACGTTCCGGCTGACAGGATGACTGAGGTGTTAATCGAACATGTCCACAAACATATTACTGGCCTCGGGGAGCCTGAATTCAATCCAGACGAAGCGTGACAGATTATTAGCAAGTGTTAGAAAAGGATGGACACCACCACCTCGTATTAGCGTACCTGCCTGGGCAGATCGTTATAGAAAATTAGCAAAAGAAGCCGGGAGTACATCAGGTTCTTGGCAGACCGATACGGTTGAAGTTGCGCGCGGGCCTATGCTTTCGGTCACTGAGTCTGGTGTACACACGATAACAGTTATGTGCTGTACCCAGTTAATGAAAACGGCTTTACTTGAAAATATATTCGGTTATTTTTCTCATTTAGATCCTTGCCCAATCTTGTTATTGCAGCCTAAAGAAGATGCTGCAGAACAGTTTTCAAAAGAACGGATTACGCCACTTATTCGAGTAACACCTGTATTAAGAAAAATTGTTGGTGCAAGCAAACAAAAAACATCAAAAGAAACGTTACTGTATAAGTCATTTCCGGGGGGATTTCTTGCATTAGCCGGTGCAGGTAGCCCGGATAACTTGGCGCGTCGCCCCATTCGTGTGTTACTTGCCGATGAAGTTGATAAATATCCTATTACCCGTGAAGGTGACCCAATTACATTGGCTGAGGAGCGAACAGCTACATTTGGGCTTAACTGGTTATCGGTTAGAGCCTGTTCACCAACCGTTGAGGATGAAAGCCGAATAGCGTCAAGTTACCAAGAATCCGATCAGCGAAGAGCTTCGTTGGCTTGCCCTCATTGTGGTCACCGCCAATTTCCTGATTTTTTTAAGCATGTCCATTGGCCTAAAGTGGGAGAGAAACACCAGACTCACCTTGCTTTAATTTACTGTGAAAGCTGTGGTTCGGGTTGGTCTGAGGGCGAAAGATTACGGGCATTACGCACTATTCGATGGCATCAAACAAAGCCTTTTGAATGTTGTGGCAGCCGTCATTCGCCATTGAATGATTATGATCAGGCATGGCATAACAATGACGAAACGGCAGTAGATAATGTGTGGCAATGGTCGGAATCTGAACGCCATGCCGTGTATCGGGCTAGGTGTCCAGAATGTGGTAAATATGGCGTTGATAATATTCACGCCGGTTATCAGGCATCTAAACTATTTAGCCCATGGCAAAAAGATAAACCGTCTGATATTGCAGGAAAGTATTTAAAAGCAAAAGGCGATCCTGACAAAGAACTTGCGTGGTGGAATACCCAAATGGGGTTACCCCATCGGCCAAATTATGGCAAAAAGCTTCCCATTGATGCCTTGCTTGCCAGACGTGAAGTTTATGACGCAGAAATACCGATGGGTGTTGCTGTGTTGACGGCTGGAATTGATACCCAAAACGATAGGCTTGAAATTGAAGTTGTTGGTTGGGGTAAGGATGAGGAAAGCTGGTCTATTGCCTTTGATGTCATTGAGGGGGATCTAGAAACTGCGGAACCCTGGGCTAGATTAGATGTGTATCTAAAGCAGATTTGGCGTCGCGCAGATGGCCGTGGATTTACTATTATGGCGGCCTGTCATGACTCTGGCGGAAATCATACGCAAAAGGTTTATGAGTTTGCTAAAGAGCGATTGGGCAGGAGAATATGGGCAATCAAAGGGGAATCGGCCACTGGAGGTAAACGTTCTCCTATATGGCCTAACAAACGTCCAACACCGAAAAATCGTTCTCAGTTCAAACCGATTATCATTGGCGTTAATTCCGCAAAAGACTCAATTAGATCGCGTTTACACATTGCAGAAAGTGGTCCTGGCTATATGCACTTCCCTGTAGATAGAGATATGGGCTATTTCAGTCAGTTGACTGCTGAAAGATTAATTATGAAAGAAGCCGCTGGGCAACGTTACAGTGTATGGGAGCTTCCAGCTGGCAAAGCAAATGAAGCATTAGACTGTCGTGTTTATGCTTATGCCGCTTTAGCCGGTTTATTTCACTTAGGATTGAAGTTAAATGCGTTAGCGTTAGCCATTGATAATAATCCTGACCGCCTATTGCCTCCCTCAACTGAACCAGAAGAAAAACCCAATTTACGTTTGCCTGGCGCAATGGTTTCTGAACCAATTCAGGAAAAACCGAAACGCAAACGGATATCCCAATTACTTCCATAGGATGTTTATGTACAGAAAAACCACGCTGCTTACCGGTATGAGTAAAGAGCAGCTTAAAGCAGCCCTTGAGGTAGCCCAGCAAGCCTATCTTGAACTGGCATCCGGCAACAAAGGAGTTTCGTTTTCTTATTCGCAAGGAGATGGCACCCGCTCCGTTTCTTATCAAAAAACGCAGTTATCGGATTTATTAGCCCTGATTCAAATGATCCAGGCAGAACTGGGTCTCATCCCCCGAGCCAGAAGGCCGGTAAGGTTTCGCTTTTCATGACGGCAAAAATTATTGGTGTAGATGGAAAACCACTCAAACCAGCCAGACAGCATAAAATGCAGGCATTAGTGGGGGGTGGTCGGGTTCCCTATGATGCCGCAGATAGTCTTAACGATCAATTGGCTTACTGGCAACCGGCACTATGGTCTCCGGATAACGAGATTAATCTTTATCGTGACCGGATTGTCTCTCGGGTGCGGGATTTGGCACGTAATGATGGTTGGGCCTCAGGCACCATTACTCGCGTACTCGATAATGCAATCGGCGCTAACTATCGGCCGATTTTTAAACCTGATTACCGCATGTTGGCGTTGATGACAGGCAATAAAGCTTTTGATGCAAAATGGGCTGATGAGTACGGTAAAGTAATCGAAGCGCACTGGCGCTCATGGTCAAATGATCCCGATCGTTATTGTGATGTGGAGCGAAAACAGACTGTTTCCCAAATGTTGCGGCTAGGTTTTCGCCATAAACTGATTGATGGTGATGCACTGGCCATTTTGCAATACCGAACGGATCGTTTGGGGCCAGGTCGGGCACGTTATGCAACAACGGTACAAATTATTGATCCTGACAGGTTAAGTAATCCCCAACAAAATTTTGATATGCCGTTCGTTCGTGGTGGGGTAGAAATTGATCACGATGGCGCACCTGTCGCTTATCACATTCGGGAAGCGCATATCGGTGATTGGTGGAGTGGGGCCAAGACAATGACATGGCAGCGTATTCCACGCGAAACCTCATGGGGACGACCACATGTTATTCATGATTATGATCATGAGCGTGGCGCCCAGCATCGTGGTATAGGTATTTTAACCCCGGTGGTTCAGCGGTTAAAAATGCTAATCAAATATGATCAGTCAGAGCTCGAAGCGGCGATTTTAAATGCTATATTCGGTGCCTATATTGAGTCTCCCTATGATCCTCAGATGGTTGAGTCAGCGCTCGGTGAAAATTTTGACGATACCCAATTAGGCGCTTATCAGGGTGGCCGATTGGAATTTCATAAAGACAGACGAATAACCTTACAAAATGGTGCACGGATGCCCATTATGTATCCGGGTGAAAAAATTACCACCGTCAATGCCTCAAGGCCGCACAGTAATTTTGAGAGTTTTGAAAGTGCCGCATTAAGAAATATCGCTGCCGCGACAGGGCTTTCTACTCAACAGGTTACACAGGATTGGTCAGATGTTAACTACTCTTCGGCTCGGGCTGCCATGTTAGAAGCCTGGAAAACCTTAACGCGTCGCCGCGATGATTTTGCCATTGGCTTTGCTCAATTAATTGCCTGCGCTTTTGTAGAGGAAATTCATGATATTGAATATTTGCCTTTACCCAATAATGCGCCTGATTTTTTAGTGGCGAAAGCCGCTTATTGTCGTGCACGCTGGATGGGGCCAGGACGTGGTTGGGTTGATCTGGTGGCGGAGAAAAAAGGCGCTATTTTGGGTATGGATGCAGGGCTTTCTACGCTGGAAATGGAGGCCGCTGATAACTCAGGTGAAGATTGGGAAGAACTGTTAGATCAGCGTGACCGCGAAGTCAGAGCATTTAAAGAGCGAGGGTTGGCACCGCCAAGTTGGGCGCAGGCAGAACAATTTGCGCAACAGACAATTAAGGATCCGGAGGCAAAGTGAATTTACCCCATTTAGCTCAGAAATTATTTAACACGCCGCTGGCAATTCACCCGAAAAAAGCCGAGGTAGTGATAACCGCAGTCATGGAGCGGTTCGGCATAACGCAGATTCGTAGTGCTATGATGGACGATGATAACGATTATTTCAGCCGTCAAGCACAAAAAGATGAGGGTTATGATGTACTGGAAGGTATCGCCCTGATCGCCGTTCATGGCACCCTTGTTCAAAAACTTGGCACATTGAGACCTTATAGCGGCATGACGGGCTATGATGGTATTCGGCGAGTTTTTCTAACCGCCCTCAATGATCCGGAGGTGAAAGGCATCTGTCTGGATATCGACTCACCAGGCGGGGAAGTAGCGGGCTGTTTTGATCTGGTTGATATGATTTATGCCGCCCGAGGACAGAAACCGATTTATGCCATTCTCTCTGAGTGTGCTTATTCTGCCGCTTATGCTATCGCCAGCGCCGCTGACAAGCTTTATGTACCTCGTACCGGCGGTGTGGGTTCAATTGGTGTGATCGTCATTCATTGTGATTGGTCGCAACATATTAAAGACGACGGCTTGAAGGTGACTATTCTCACCTACGGAGACCGGAAAGCAGAAAGTAATCCGTGTATACCGCTCAGTGCCGAGGCAAAAGCGGCTATTCAACACGATATTGATGAAATGGGGCGTCTATTTGTGCGCACTGTTTCTCGTAATCGTGGGCTCTCGGAAGAGAAAATCCGCAATACACAGGCAGCGTGTTATCTCGCTGCCGAGGGCGTACAAATGGGATTAGCGGATAGTGTTGCTGCCCCCGATGTCGCTTTTCAGATACTAATGAAAGAAGCTGGAGTAATTTGATATGGCAGGAAATAAATTCTCATTTGGTCATCTTTTAGGCCGTAAAGCGAAAGCCACGGAGGATGAAGATGAAAAAGCGCGCAAAGCCAAAAGCCGTCAGGCAGAGGAAGACGAACGCGATGAAGACGCGCAAAGCGATGAAGATCGTGAAGATGCAGAAGAACAGGAAGACGAAAAACAAGGTCGTAAAGGCAAAAAGGCGAAAACAGTAGAAGACGACGACCCTGAGGCAGAAGATGATGAAGGCGATGATCAAGACGCCGAAGATGACGAAGATAATAAAGAGGTGAAAAAGGGGCGTCGGGCAGAACGCACGCGCTGTAGCCGTATTTTCAGTAGTCAATATGCCGCCGGTCGTCCGGATATGGCAGCCCATTTGGCCTTTAATACCAAACTGTCATCCGCTGAGGCGATCAATACGTTGAAAATGATGGATGCGGTACAGCCAACCACTGCGCGCGTAACGCTGGATAGTCGCATGCGTGCGGAAAGACAGGTGCGTATTGCGCCAGATGCCAATCAACCGGTGAGTAATTCAGCCAACGCTATCGCTTGCAGAATGAAAAATTTATATAACACAACAAAAGGTAAAAAATGATGGATGAGATAAGCCAAAATCCCTTTGTACCGGGTGTTCATCACACGTTATTTGTACCCGATCAACTTGTATCCGGCCCATTACAATTAGTCACGGAAACCGCCTTGATTGGTCAATCCGGTTTACTCAAACGTGGGACGGTATTGGGACGAGTGACCGATAAGAATGAATATGTGGTGTGTAAAAAGATGGCGGAAGATGGTAGTCAAATTCCTTGCGCAATTCTTGTTGATGATGTGGATACCACGAAAGAGAGTTTAGCGAGTGGGATTTATTTAATGGGTGAATTCAATCAACATCGTCTTATTATTGATCCAAGTTGGTCATTAGCCGAATTAAAACCCGCCCTGCGTCCCTTTGCTATTTTTCTGCGCGATAGCGTTCAAGCCTAATTATTGTCCTATTTTCCTGGTCGGATGCTGCTATCGGCAGGGAGAGTGACGCCTTATAAAAGAGATTTATGATGACTATTTTTGATACTAATGTGTTGGTTCAGGTGGTCCCTAATTTAATGACCAGCCAGAATTGGTTATTAGATACCTTTTTTCCCAATATTATTGAATCCGATACTGAATTTGTTTCGATTGATGTGGATATCGGTAAACGGCGATTATCGCCTTTTTGTTCGCCCCTGGTAGAAGGAAAGCTGGTGGAATCGAGAAAATTTCAGACCGATGAATTTAAACCGGCTTATATCAAAGATAAGCGAGCCCCCGATTTGCGCAAACCGATCCGGCGGCAAATAGGTGAACGCATAGGCGGTGAATATACTGCCGCCGAGCGTGAAATGCTGAATATTCAGTTTGAAATGACCGATCAGATTGACATGATCAATCGTCGCTTAGAGTGGATGGCGGCCAATGCGTTGGTATCCAGTAAAATAACGGTGGTGGGTGAAGGGTTTCCGACGACCGTGATTGATTTTGGCCGTTCGCCAGATTTAACCATTACGCTAAGTGGGGGTGACAAATGGCCAACGACCGTTGAGGCGGGAAAAACCAATATTAAACCGTCCAGTGATATTGAAAGCTGGCAGAACCTGATTTTAAAACAATCGGGAGCGGTGCCAACAATGATTGTTTTTACCACTAAATCCTGGAGTGCCTTTCGGCTGGATACGTCGATTAAAGACAATGCGATTAACATGCCATTATTAAGTCCCTTTGGTAATCAAATTAATGCCGGTGCACAAACCAGTCAAGGTGCGGTTTACAAAGGACGTTGGGGTAACTTTGATTTATGGCTTTATAACGATTGGTTTATTGATCCGGTTGATGGCATTGAAAAACCAATGATACCCGATGGCTCAGTCATTATGTCGGGTGGCGATTTGATGGGAACACGTGCCTTCGGTGCGATTGTTGATCCGGCTTTCAATTATGGCCCCATGGCCTATGCACCGAAAACCTGGGTACAGGAAGATCCGGCACAGCGGTATTTAATGATGCAGTCGGCGCCATTGGTTATCCCTAGTCGGGTGAATGCCGCTTTGTGTGCGACGGTGGTTTAAGTAGGAGAGAGAGATGGCTAAAAACAGAAAACAGCCAGCAGATACAATTGAAGAACCCGTTGGTTTGCCAGCTGAACTGCAGGTTGATATGGATGTAAAGACGGTAGAACAAAATATTGATCTTGAGGGTACTGATCATTATTCCAACGGCCAAAATGATGAAACGCTGCCGCTGGAACCTGGGGTAATTCAGACGGCTACAGATGTGATGACCGTTGTCGTTTTGCAAGGCAACGCCATTCACCATAATGGCGAACGATACAGTGAAAATCAGTCTTTTTCGCTGACTCATGGTGAAGCTGAACGGCTTATACAATTGGGGGTAGTGATGAAATCAGCCGCTATACAGCAAAAACGGGTCACAAAAAATTCATCTGGCGTGATTAAAATTACGCAGGAGGGATAATGCCGGTTAATTGGGATAAGCACCTGCTTGCTCCTTTGCATCGGATCTTTGCGCAGAAAGTCAATTGGCGGCCGCAAAAGGGGAGATCCTATGATATTGAGGGTATTTTTGACCGCGCTTACGTTCAACAATTTGCCTCGCTTGATGGTGAAAGCGGCATTAACACCACCCATCCAATACTGGGTGTACGTGATGCTATTTTCAAAGCGCCACCCAAAAAAGGCGACCGAGTATTTGTCTACGCCGATAATACGTTGTTTGTGGTCAGAGAGGTGCAACCTGATAGTCATGGTGGTATCCATCTACAACTTAATAAGGTGGCGTGATGAACGCGGCAAAACTTCGTGAGCAGGTGGTAGCGGCACTGATAAAAAAAACCGCAGCACAAGATCGGGTTTATTCACCTATGGACTGGTCTACAACCGATGATGAATACCCTTGCATTATTGTGCAAACGCCCTTTGAGCATAAAAAGTCACTTGGTCGAAACATACCGCAATTTAATACTATAACGACAGTACGGATAACTGGGCGTCTTCAAGCGTTCGATAGTCATGATCTGCATGGTGCAGCTCAAGCTGAACGCCAATTGGAAGTATTAAGGGCGCAAATTGAACAAGCTGTTATCAACAGCTATGAACTCACCTGTGAAATCCAGCAGTTTGCAGAAATCCGTTCGCAGATTGACATTTGTGCCGAGGGAGAAGGCCATATGGCACAATTGCTGATGGATTTGGATATTGAATACTATCAGGGGCCAGAGGAATTTTATCCCATTAATACTGCACCACTTGAAGGCATCGATATTGTGTTTTCCGTTCCAAAAGGCACCCCTGCCCATCAGGTTAATATCGATTTAGAAAAATCTCAGGAGTAATTATGTTTGTTAAACCGGTCTCTGGCCGCAGTGTTCGCTGCCCGGTCAAAGGCGAGCTTTTGCCTGAGTCTGGGCAGGAAGTCCCGGACACTGTTTTTTGGCGTGCACGTCTAAAGGATGGAGATGTGTGCTTAGTGAATAATTCGCTGAAGAAAACAAAGGAGCTAAAATAATGCCAGTGCCTTTTTCACGAATTCCCAATAATTTGTGGGTACCGCTATTTTATATCGAGTTTGATAATTCGATGGCCAACAGTGCCACGACAACCCAACGAACTTTACTTATCGGACAAATGTTAGCTGAGATGCCGGCTACCAATGGGCAACCCGAGCGCATTACCTCTCAGACTCAAGCTGCGGCCTTATTTGGTCGGGGCTCAATGTTACATCTGATGAGTAAAGCCTATTTTGATAATGATGTGGCGGCGGAATTATGGGTACTGCCTTTTGCGGATACTGAAACGCAGACAGCTGCATCCGGTGATATGACTATCACCAGTGCGGCCAATAGCACGGGAGTGATTTCACTTTATATAGCGGGTATTCGTTTGCAACTGGTTGTGATGGCGACAGAGTCAACTGCAGCGATAGCCGCCCGCTTAGCCAAAGCGATTAACAAAAAAAGTGACTTGCCGGTTACGGCCATGTCGGAACAGGATAAAGTGACCTTGACCGCGAAAAATAAAGGCGCGCTCGGAAATGAGATCGATGTGCGATTAAATTATCGCGGACAGGTGGGTGGCGAGATGAATCCACCGGGTATGGAAATCGCCATTGCGCCATTAACCGGTGGAGCAGGTGCGCCTGATTTAATGACCGGATTAACGCAATTAAAAGATCGGGGTTTTGATTTTATTGTCAATCCTTATACAGATATCGACTCATTGGATACCATACAGGCCTTTTTATCAGATAACGGCGGAAGATGGTCATGGGATCAACAACTTTATGGACATAGCTTTAGTACGGCAAAAGGGACTTATGGACAATTAGCCGAACTGGGTGAGAAACGCAATGATCAACATGCGTCCTTACTGGGTATCACGGTATCGCCATCACCCACTTATCAATGGAGCGCGGCCTATGTGGGTGCGATTGCCGGCAGTTTGCGCAACGATCCGGGCAGACCATTACAAACTTTACCCATCAAGGGTGTTTTACCTCCACTCGATGATCAACAACTCACCTTAACTGAACGCAATAACCTGTTGCATAGTGGTATTTCCTCTTTTGTGGTGGCGGATGATAACAGCGTCCAGGTGGAAAATATCATTACCACCTACCAAAAAAATAACTTTGGTGATGAGGATGACAGTTATCTACAGGTAGAAACGCTCTTTTTACTGATGTTTGTGTCACGATTTATGCGAACACAGATAACCAGTAAATTTGCCCGCATGAAACTGGCTAATGATGGCACCCGATTTGCGCC
The DNA here is from genome assembly GCF_029873475.1 of Arsenophonus sp. aPb. Lineage (NCBI taxonomy): Bacteria > Pseudomonadati > Pseudomonadota > Gammaproteobacteria > Enterobacterales > Morganellaceae > Arsenophonus > Arsenophonus sp. aPb. The sequence goes on along the minus strand of NZ_CP123499.1, from coordinate 2,703,227 downwards.
CGGCTCGGCCATTGTTACACCTAAAATTATTCGCGCTGAACTGATTGCCCAATATCGCGGGTTGGAATTTAACGGCTATGTTCAGGATGCGCAGGCATTTGTCGCGGGATTACAGGTTGAGCGCAATCGCCAAAATCCGAACCGGGTTGATGTGTTGTGGACGGGGACACTGATTAATCAATTGCGTATTTTTGCCGTCTTAAATCAATTTCGTTTACAGGCTGGATAAGAGGACATTATGGCAAATACAGCAAATCGACTGGCTGGCACCGCTTACGTGACGGTGAATGGTATTTCTATTATGGTTGCCGGGGATTTTACTTATAGCCCATCACGGGTAACCCGTGAGACCTTAGTCGGCATGGATAGCGTGCATGGTTATAAAGAAAAACCCAATGCGCCCTTTATTTCTTGTCGTGTACGGGATTCTGGTATCACCACTGTCGCCGATTTTAATGACCAGACAAACGTTAACCTGGTGGCTGAACTGGCCAATGGTAAAACGATTATTGGTGAATCGATGTGGACGGTGCGAGCACAAGAAGTGCAGAGTGAAGATGCGGTTTTTGAAGTTCGCTGGGAAGGCGGGTCGGTGACGGAGAATTAATCATGCTGGAGAAAGTAAAAATAATTACCTTGGGGACAGCCATTGAATCGAATGATGGCAAAATTCGTTATGAACAACTGACGCTAAAAGAGCCGGTCTTGATTCAGGTTGAACAGTTTTATGAAGTACAAAACCGCTCAAACAGTTCACTACCCGCAATGCGCTTATTGATAAGTCTAGTCAGTGGCGTGGCGGAAAGCGAAATTAAAAAGATGGCGATCACCGATTTTAATATTTGCCGGGATTATCTGATGGATTTTTTGTCTTTCAGGAGCTCCTCGACTGGCAGCAGTTAGCCGCCGAACTGACCTGGTTTTATCGCTGGGAACCCCAGGCGGCCTGGCAATTAGCCAAAAGCGGGTTGCTTTGGTGGGCAAATCAGGCACAACGGATAACTTCACGGAGAGGACACGATGGCAGGTAATGCATTTGATTTTGAATTAACCGCCGATGATAAGGCCAGTCGTGAAATTGCCAATATCGAGTTGGCATTAAATAAGCTCAGACCGACATTGACTGACGTGCGGGAAAAGTTGCAGCTGGGGAATAATGAAACAGCGTCTAGTCTGGGCATTGTCGGCGATAAAATTCGTGAAATTGCCGAGTTTGCCCGCCATGGTACGCAGCGTATTGGCGACATGATCCCACCTCTTAAAAATGTCGGCGAATTATCAGGAAAATATTTAGGACTGGCAGCAAAAGTGGGTGGGATCGGGATGGTCGGCTATCTAGGTGGGCAATTTGTTTCTCAACTACCGGAAGAGGCGCGAAAAGCAACGGATATTGCCCAGTCGGCAAAAAGTACCGGTATGACGGTGGCGGAAAGTACGCGATTAATGGGAACGTTAATTCAGCGTGGTGTGGATGAAAATGACGCCCGCGGATCGATTGAAGGCTACTATGCTGCGTTAAATTTAGCCATTCGTGGGGGAAATAATGCGCTATTGGCTTCTATCAGAGAAACGGGAGGCGATATTATCAAAGGTAAGGATGGTCAGGTCGATTTAACGGCAACACTGCGTCGACTGGAAGAGACTATCAAAAAAGTACCGGAATATCGTAATGCTGAACTGCAACAAAAAACCGGGCTGGATGATAATTTATTACGCTTATTGCGGGAAGGAAAGTTAAACGAACGCCTCGCGCTGTCCGATAAAACCGGCCTCACCCGGCAGGATGAGACAGTAGAAAAGTTAAACCGGCTGGATACTAAACTCAATGAATTAAGTGCCAGCTGGACAGGGCGAAAAACCCAATTTAAAGATAGCCTGAATCGTTTTTTTGCCGATGAGTCGGTGGTCGATATATTGGGTGGTGTTCAGGATATGCTCACTTATGGGCCTGATAACGCGGCGATAATGAAAACGCTGGGGTTCTCCCGCGGTAATGAAGCGGATATTTTGCGCTGGGCTTATAATACGCCGGAATTTTATCAACGTTTAGGTAATGTTAGTCAGATTGCGGTTGATTTCGGCCTTATGACCGATGAAATTAGCAATGAATATGCCAAATGGCAAAAACAACACCGGCCAGTTAAAAACAATCCTTATTCATTAGCGGATAATGCCACTGTGCCAGACGGATGGATACAGGACAGGGAATATGATCCCCATCGTCGCGGTTTTCGTAACAATAATCCCGGTAATCTGACAGCTGCACCGAACACCACCGGACAGGATTATGGTAATGGCCATGTTTATGCCAAATTTGCCAGCATGCGCGACGGTCTGGCCGCAATGTCGCGCCAACTGCTGCTGGATGCGGATAAAGGCATAACGACCATTGACCAGCTGGTGAGTAAATATGCCCCACGGCGTGCAGGCAACAATACGGCTTCTTATATTCGCCTGGTTTCCCAGCAAACGGGGTTTGAACCGTTGCAATCACTGGATATGCAAGATCCTAATGTACTTGCTAAAGTGATGAACGCCATGATCAAAATGGAAAATGGCCAACAGCCGTTTAGCTATTCGCAGGTGATGGCCGGTATTGACGATGCTATTAATGATCCTCGTTGGGCAGGAGCACGAAATCCAGACAGACTACAGATGCAGCGTGAAAAACAGCAGCAACACAGGTCATCAAGGTTACCCTTATTTGCCCGTGATATACCCACTACTATGAATGGTAGCCAAATCGTTAATGCCATGACGAAAGCGCTGACTGAGGCCCTACAAACATCCGCAAATAAAGCGACGCTTGAAATTACCTTAATTAATGCCGAGAGCGGTCAAAAACAGTTTTTAACCACTGAAACCACTGGTCGTATTACGACCGCAATGCAATATCCCTAACTTTTTTGCATTTTTAATTTATTGGTAAGGAAATTCCTATGGCGTTAATTAAAAGTGCCATCTCATCATTATTAACGGAGCAAAATGCCTGGCAGTGGTCAGAGCATTTACGTCCAGCCTCCTTTAGTGGTGTGCCATTTGGCGTGTTAGCCGGTGAAAGTGTTTTTGGCCGTCGGCAGGCGATCCACGAATACCCCTATCGGGAACAGGCCTGGTTAGAAGATATGGGCAGAAGTACTCGCCGGATAACAATCAAAGGGTTCTTGATCCATGACAGTCGGGTTTATAACGCTCCCGATGTGATGACGCAGCGTAATAATCTGGTG